>JBIKQS010000232.1:0-4369 GCA_044349575.1 Crocinitomicaceae bacterium | reverse complement strand
TATTTTTGATGAATAAACAGATGATACGGAATTATAAAATTGAAAATAATCAACTGTAAGTTCTTCCTTTTTAAGTTGATTTAACTTTTCTAAAGGAGAGATTTTGCAAGATTCTTTAAATTCTTGGATTATTTGTTCGTTGAGAATTTTGAAAGTCATATTGGTTTGTTTGACTATAAAATATTCACTTCTCGCTCAAGCGTTACACCAAATTTGACTTGAATATCCGAAATAATTGCCGTCGATAAATCATAAATTTGTTGCCCGGTTGAACCTCCGTAATTTACTAAAACCAACGCTTGTAGTTTATGAACGCCGCAAGTACCGACCGTTTTTCCTTTCCAACCTGCTTGTTCAATGAGCCAACCGGCGGCTAATTTCTTTTTTCCATTTTCAGCAGGATAAACAGGAGCTTCCGGATATTTTTCCAGAATTGTATTTGCCTGCGATTCCTCAACTACTGGATTTTTGAAAAAACTACCTGCATTTCCTAATTCAATTGGATTGGGTAGTTTAGATTGTCGAATGGCAACAACGGCATTACTAACGTCTTTGATAGAAGGAGATGAAATCCCCATTTTTTGTAATTCTTGCTCAATTGCTCCGTATGTTGTATTTACCTTACGATTTTTTTCCAAGCGAAAACAAACTTCAGTAATTACATATTGGTTTTTTAATGCTCTTTTGAAAACACTTTCTCGATAGCCAAAATGACATTCTTCCAGTGAAAATCGATGTGTTTCTCCAGTTTCAATGTGGTAGGCAAATAAATGATCAAACACATTTTTAATCTCAACGCCATATGCACCAATATTTTGCATGGGGCTTGCGCCAACACTTCCAGGAATTAAACTCATGTTTTCAATTCCACCATAACCTTTTTCCACTGCCCACAAAACGAATTCGTGCCAGTTTTCTCCGCCACCTACTTTAACTAAAACAGAATCAGAGGTTTCTTCTACTATTGTTTTTCCTGAAATTTCGTTTTTCAGCACAATTCCATCAAAGTCTTGGGTTAACAATAAATTACTTCCACCACCAATAATTAAAAAGGGAACCCCTTGATATTCTTTAAAAAGGGAGGAAAGATCATTTGTGGATGAAAAGCTCGAAAAATAGCCAGCCTTAACGTCTATTCCGAATGAATTGAATGGTTTTAAGCTGATATTCTGTTCAACCATTGGTCAGGATTTTAGAAGAAATTCAATGGCAATCCATTGGTTTTTAGTTTTTGATACCATTTTCTTGAAATACTTTTGCTTTTTAAAACGTCTTAAATTAGCCGAATAAATCCCAAAAGTGATAACACCTAAAAATTTGGCAAAACCAGACATTGGAGGTAGACCATCAACATCAATTTCTTTAATTTCATTGACGTGATTTTCAACATCTTCTTGAGGACTTAGTTCAAGTAAAGTTTGTCTCAGTCTTAGTGATTGATCGTTGTATACACGTACTGCGTCAGTATCTAAGAATTTTGATTTTAAAAGTTTATTTGCTTTAAAATCAAGGTCCTTCAACTCACGAAATAATTCATCCATCGTCATATTTCAATCTTTTTTAAGAAGGATTTTAGAATTGCAAAGATACGATTTTGCTCGGAATGAGTTAAGCAATAAGGGGGATTAACAAAAATTACATTTCCCAATGGTCGAATCCAAAGACCATTTTCGAGGAAGAAGTGATAGGCCTCATCTCGCATGGAATTGAAATAAGAGGATTCATTTGAAACATTGATTTCAATGGCTAAAATTGTCCCAAGACACCGAGCATCCTTCACTGTAGAATGATTTCTTATTTCCTGTAGGAAGTGTTGATTACGAGATGAAATTCGCTCAATTGATTCCCATGTTTTTTGAGATTCCATTATATTGATACTTGCACATGCTGCAGCACACGCTAATGGATTTCCTGTGAAAGAATGCCCATGAAGAAAGGCTTTGCGCTTTTCATCGCTTAAAAATGCATTGAAAATCTCTTTAGTTGCCACTGTTAATCCGAGTGGTAGTACCCCTCCAGTTAATCCTTTCGACAAACAAACAATGTCAGGAATTTCTTGAATATGATCTAGGGCAAACCACTTTCCTGTACGGCCCCAACCTGTCATAACTTCATCAAAAATGACTAGTGTTTTATGTTTTTTAGCAATTCTTACAAGTTCATCTAAAAATTCAGGACGATATATTCTCATTCCTGCAGATCCTTGTACAAGTGGTTCAACAATTAGTGCGGCAAATTCGTTTGTTTTTAATAGTTCCTGAGCCTTATTTAAAAGTTCTTTTTCTTTTTCGATTGTTGGAAAATCTAGAAAATCAACGTGAAAGAAAAGAGGTTCGAATGGGATGTTAAAAACACCTCTTTCTCCAACTGACATAGCGCCAAAAGTATCACCGTGATAGGCACCATCAATGGCTAGAATTTTTTTTCGGTTCTCACTTTTATTATGCCAATATTGAATGGCCATTTTGAGTGCTACTTCAATAGCTGTTGAGCCATCATCCGAGAAAAATACTTTGGAAAGGGGAGAAGGAAGTTTGTTTACAACCTTTTCTGCTAATTCAATAGCTTTATCATGAGTAGCTCCAGCAAAAATAATATGGTCAATTTTTTTAAATTGTTCTGAAATTGCTCTACCAATGAATTTGTTTCCATGTCCGTGAATATTTACCCACCACGATGAATTACAATCAATATATTTCTTTCCATCGGCATCAATCAACGTTGCACCTTTTGCTTTAACAATATGAATAGGTGAGGCTTCTGTCTTTATTTGCGTAAAAGGATGCCAAACAAATTCGTGGTCTTTTTCAATCAGGTTCATGCAAATAGATGTTTGAATGAAGATTTACGCAATCTTTCAGCTTCGGATTCAATAAAATCAGTATTTATTTCCTTGCTCCATGGGATGTCATGAAAATGGGTTGTTGGTGCTTTTAACCGAATAATTTTTTCTGATTCTTCATTAATGTCATCCGTAAATACAATTCCTGCGAGCGATAGATTGTGAGATTTTAAATATTCAATAGAAAGCAAGGTATGATTAATACTCCCAAGGTAAAACCTCGAAACTAGCACAATTGGAATATTCCATGTTTTTAAAAGGTCTGAAAAAAGAAATCCATCTTCTGTTAGAGGAACCATCAAACCACCTGCCGGTTCAATTAGTAAATGCTGACTTTCAGGAATGTTTATTTTTGAAGGGTCAATTGAAATTCCTTCCAATTTCGCTGCTTGATCTGGTGAGAGAGGTTCTTTAAAACAATAGGCGTTTGGGAAAATTTCAATTTTGGCACTAATGAGTTCTCTTACTTTTTCTGCGTCATTATCCTCTTTTGATCCTGATTGTAGGGGCTTCCAATAATCCAATGAAAAGGCTTGACAAAAAATTGAGCTAACAATGGTTTTTCCTACTTCTGTGCCTATTCCTGCAACTATAATTTTCATAATTTTAAAACAGCTTAGTCAATACTTAGTTCTTTCAGTTTAAAATTTATTCCTCCAATTCGAATCCGGGTTTTCTGAAATTCATTATTAAATCGGTCTATAATTATCCTTGCTTTATTCGCTTCATAATGTTGAGCAATCCATTTTATATATTCATCCTGAAATTTTATCATTACAGTCTTAGTTCGTAAACCACTTAGTAGATCATTTTTCGATAAATTATTTTTGGATGCTATGTCTGATAACGTTTTATTAGTGATGGTAATTCCTGATCGAACAGGATCTGTAAAGGATTCAATTTCAATGACTAATTTATGATTGGTTTGGATATACATAGCAGTTTTTCGTAATCTGGCATAGGTTGAGTCTGTGCGTGATGTAGGATATGTATTCATTTCCGTTGGCGAAGCATCTTTGACGACTGAATTACCGTTCCATTCACCAACTCCAAAGCCATTCGCTTTAATTACTACAGGTGTTTCATTTTTAAAAATAATTTCGCTGATAGTCCTCAATGCCAAAGAATCTTTTGAGGAAAGAAGGGTTTGCTTGAGATCAAATTTATCAGGGTCAAATTGGTCTGATAGATTTAAATTTAAGGTTGCAGTTAAATGCGGATCTTGGTCAATTTTAGATACGTGGAGCATTACTTCATCTGCTGTACTTGCAATAGCATTATCAGGAATGGCAATAAGTTTCACGAAAAAGGGTTCCGGTTTTTTGGATGGATAAAATTGAAATTCTTGCGTTCGCATGTCAAAGGTGCTCGAATCAGAAAAGGTGTACAACGAATCTTGAAAGGTGTAACCCAAAATATTACTTCCTAAAGCAGATTTGTAAAAGTCCAGTTTTTCAGTGTACAGGCTTAGTTTTTCAATTTCCTCTGTTTTGAGTTGCTGATAATACTGGATTTCCTTGGTTAAAT
>JBIKQS010000231.1:0-4387 GCA_044349575.1 Crocinitomicaceae bacterium | reverse complement strand
TTTCCAATGGCAGGGACACCCTACGATAACTCGCACAATGGAGGACCTAATGAATTGGAAAATTCGTTGGAATTTAATGGAGCTGACATTTATGTTGCACGTCTCAATGCCAATGGTACAGCGCTTTTATCATCTACCTTTGTTGGAGGAACAAATACGGATGGGTTGAATACGAATAATTTGCATTACAACTATGGAGATCAATTTCGAGGAGAAATCATATTGGACGATAACCAAAATGTATATATTTCAAGTACAACAGCATCTTCAAATTTTCCAACCGTTTCTGCAAGTCAATCAACGCTTAATGGAGGTCAAGATGCGGTGATTTTCAGATTAAATCCTTCGCTCAGCACATTAACGTGGAGTACCTTTTTTGGAGGAAGTGGTTTGGAAACAGGCAATTCTGTAACGATATCTAGTAATGGATTTGTTTATGCAGCAGGAGGAACGTCTTCATTGTCGTTACCGTTATCAGTTGGAAATGACTTATCCTTTAATGGTGGTATTTCTGATGGTTATGTCTTGCGATTGAATCAATCAAACGGACAATTTGTTTCTGGAACGTATATGGGGATGAATGAGTATGATCAAACCTATTTTGTGGATACTGACATTGATAATTTTGTGTATGTTTACGGTCAGACCGAATCTGATTGGGGAGTCTCTCCAGGTTGCTATGGCACGCCAAATTCAGGTCAGTTTGTAAGAAAATATTCCGCTGATTTGCAAACAATTTCATGGTCAACTATGATTGGTGCTGCCCACGGACATGTGGAAATTTCACCAACTGCGTTTTTGGTTTCCGATTGTTACGATATTTATTTAGCGGGTTGGGGTGGCATCCTAAATCAAAGTGATCAGGCTACTTTTTCAACGAGTAACAGTTTTCAATGTACACCAGATGGCTATCAATTAACAACGAATGGCAATAATTTCTACATAGCTGTTCTCGATCAAGATGCAAGCTCGCTGAAATACGCAACGTTCATGGGTGGAACAAATAGTAGTTACAATCACGTGGATGGCGGAACGAGCCGTTTTGACAAATCTGGTCGAATCTATCACGCTGTTTGTGGTGCTTGCGGTGGAAATGATTATGGGTTTACGAGTACGCCCGGAAGTTGGTCTCCAACTAATAATAGTTCGAATTGTAACATGGCGACTTTTAAATTTGAGTTAAGCACTATTCAAGCTGCAGCTGCCCAACCTGCTCCTCTAATCTGCATTCCTCAATCGGTTTACTTTCAAAATAATAGTACAAACGGAAATGCCTATTCGTGGGATTTTGGGGATGGAAACTCATCAAGTGAATTTGAGCCTATTTATCAGTACACTGAACCTGGAATTTATGATGTCACCTTGGTGGTTTATGATACCAACGGATGTTTTAGTTCTGATTCCGTTACGATAACTGTAATTATTGGCGCATTTGAAGGTGGTGTAGTTCAACCCGCAAGTCCTATTTGCCCGGGAGAATCCTATCAATTTGATGCATTTGGAGGTGTTAATTACAGTTGGTCACCAGCGAATCTATTGAATAATCCAAATATTTCCAATCCTACGGCAACTATTTCAACAACAACCACTTTCACAGTTGAAATTTCGGATAGTTGTGGTTCTGTAACCGTACCTGTTACCTTGCAGGTTTTTCAAAGTTCTCTAACCGTTTCTCCCGATACAAGTATTTGTATTGGTGGATCCGTACCTCTAGAAGCTGAGACAAACGGAACAGTAGTTTGGAATCCTCCTACATTTTTGGACAACCCCGGTATTTCAAATCCTATTTCAACTCCAAATTCAACAATCACGTATTCTGTTACATCTACCAGTCCTGATGGATGTGTCAATGAGGATTCTGTCACAATTTCTGTATATTTCAATCCCCCTGTTCCGATACTTCCAGACACCGTAAATATGTGTCAAGGAGGAGCAGCCACAATTACTGCAAGCGGTGGAAACACCTATGTTTGGAGTCCAAATTCATTTATTAATATACTTTCTGGGGCTACGGTAACTGTTAATCCTCCAAATGACCAATGGTATTTATGCGAAGTAACCAATGCTTGTGGAACTGTACCCGATTCAGTGTGGATTAATGTTATTCAGGCAGCAATTACAGCAGGTAATGATACTATTATTTGTCCGGGAGAAAGTGCCTTTATCTGGGCAAGTGGCGCAAGTACGTATCAATGGTATCCATCTAATACTGTTTTGTTTGTCAATGGAAATATTGCTGAGGTTAGGCCAACGCAAAGTACCAATTATATGATTGTTGGTACAGATGTTAATGGATGTAAGGATACCACTTTTGTGGAGATAGTATTACATCCTGCACCTAGCATACAGTTAACTTCAGATATCATTGCTTTTTTTGACGATGAAATTCAATTGGAGGCCATTACACAATCTCCGGGTATTTTTACGTGGAGTCCACCCGAGTTTCTTTCCTGTGTGAATTGTCCAAATCCAATTGCTACTCCGAATAGAAATATTACCTACCAGGTATTTTTTATTGATCAAAATGGATGTTCCACTTCAAGTTCGGTATCAATTACGTATGATGCAATTATTTATGTGCCAAATACATTTATTCCGGATGGAAATGGAGTTAATGAACTATTTAAGGTATATGGCGGAAATTTAAAGGAAATGGAATGCTTGATTTTCAACCGCTGGGGCGAATTGATTCACACATTGAATTCCATAGATGAAGGCTGGGATGGAACGTTTAAAGGTGGAATGTGTCAGGACGGAACCTATACATGGAAGTTAGTATACAAAGACTTTTTTGGTAATAAAAACGAAATCACAGGTCACGTAAATTTAATACGTTAATTGATTTAAATTTAAACTATTTACATTATCTTCGTGAAAAATAACCAGTATGAATAATCAGAAGAAAAAAATTTTAGCTGCTGCCGGTGTGACGGCAGTTGTTGTGGCAGGTTGTGGTAAATACGAAGACGGTCCTGGCTTTTCGTTGATGAGTAAAAAGTCAAGAATGGTTGGTACTTGGGATGTTGTTTCTAGTACAGATTCTCAAACTGGAGAGGTATATAACTATTGTGGAAGCTCTGCATATTGTCTTGAAATTTCAATGGATAAAGATAATAAGCTTACACAAAAGATAACCTATGGTGGTCAGTCTCAAACATACTCTGGCACATGGGATTTTAATGATGATAAAACGCAATTGCAATGGACTACAGGTGGTGATGTTCAATCATTTGAAATTAAGCGTTTGACGAACAAAGAATTATGGCTTGATGATGATCTTTCTAGTGTAGATGGAGATATTATCAAACTTGAAGTAAAGTAAGTCAAGAATTTATATTTTTCAAAGCCTCTTCGGAGGCTTTTTTAATTTATGGAATATCAAATTCAATATACCCCAAATTTACCTGAAGTTCTTAAGGAACTCAATTTAAGTGTATTAATAACTACCTATCAAGCGGGAAAGCTCATTGCATTAAGTGCCCAGGAGGATTTTATTAATCAAATTCCAATCTCCTTTAAAAAACCGATGGGTATAGCGTTGCAAAATTCAAAAATTGCAATTGCCAGTATTGATGAAATTCATTTTTTTTCGAATGAAGAACAAGGGAGTTTCTTGACCAAAGAAGAATTTCAAGGTCATGACTCAGTTTATTTGCAACGAGCTACTTATCATACGGGGATATTGGATATTCATGATTTAGACTTTGGCGATGGCTTGCTTTGGGGAATAAATACCTTGTATTCATGCATTGCTGTTTATGATGTCAATTTTAGTTTCCGCCCTAAATGGAAACCCCCATTCATTTCTTCAATTACACCAGAAGATAAATGTCATTTGAATGGAATGGTTATGAAAGATAAGCTTCCAAAATACGTAACAGCACTTAGTACAGATGACACTGCTTATGGATGGAGGACTGATAAAATGCGAACAGGTGTATTGATGGAAGTTCCTACGGGTGAAATTATATTGAGCAATCTAGCAATGCCTCATTCACCTCGTTTTTATAAGGATAATTTATTTGTCTTAGAGTCTGGTACAGGTAAATTGCTTTTGGTTGATGTTGATAAGAAACAAGCTGAAGAATATTATAATTTTGATTGCTTTGTTCGTGGCTTATCGTTTCAAAATAATATAGCAATTCTAGGAAAATCAAAAATTAGAGAAACATCCAAAGATTTTAATGATTTGTCTGTAAAAGATAATTCAAAATATGCCGGCATTATCTTTTTTGATATGGAAACCAAAACAGTAATTGGTGAATTAGATTACTTAACAGATGTTGAAGAAATATTTGACGTTCGATTACTGAATAATTGTAGTAACCCGGTTTTTGTAACCAAGGACCATGAAATATTTAAAAATATTACAACCTTCCCTGGTAAT
>JBIKQS010000229.1:0-4395 GCA_044349575.1 Crocinitomicaceae bacterium | reverse complement strand
CACAAGCGTAAGAAAAGACTACGTAAAAACCGTCACAAGAAGAAAAAATAATTTCTTTGATCCGCAATAGACTTGCGGTTTTCTAGTTTTTAACCATACAATTTCATTGAGTGAGTCTTGAATTAGTAGTAGAAACCCGTGCTGGTGGGGTATGGATTGCATTGTTGCGTGAAGGCAAATTAGTTGAGCTTCATGAGCAGCAAGGCACTTCAGATTTTGCCGTTGGGGATATTTTCTTAGGAAAAGTTAGAAAACTTGTTCCTAGTTTAAACGCTGCGTTTGTTGATGTTGGCTACGAGAAAGATGCGTTTTTACACTATCTTGATTTGGGGAATCAATTTAATTCGTTAAATAGGTTTACGCGCGACACGCTGAAAGGCAAACAAAATGTTGGTGATTTACAGTATTTCAAACTTGAAAATGATATTGAGAAAGAAGGGAAAATAGATGCTATTCTTTCGTCTTCTCAACCAATACTAGTTCAAGTTGCTAAAGAACCAATTTCTTCAAAGGGGCCAAGGTTGTGTTCTGAAATTACTTTAGCCGGAAGATATTTGGTACTCGTTCCTTTTTCTGAAAAAATTTCGATCTCTCAAAAAATCAAAGATCAGTCCGAACGTGATAGATTGAAAGATTTGATGAATCGAATAAAACCTAAGAATTTTGGCGTAATAATTCGAACCGTTGCTGAGGAAAAGAAGACCTCAGATTTGGAACAAGATTTATTTTCGTTATTAGACAAATGGAAAGAAATGCATTCGAACTTAAAGAATGCTGCTCCGCCACACAAAGTTCTTGGTGAATTAAACAAGACAAATTCTATCCTTCGTGATTTATTAAATGCAGATTTTACAAATATCCATACCAACGATCAAGTTACATTCGATGAGTTAAAAGATTATGTAACGGATATTGCTCCAGGAAAAGAAAAAATCATTAAACTGCATGATTCTCGAACAAGTCTATTTGAGAAATTTGGGATAAACAAGCAGATTAAAACACTATTTGGTAAAAAAGTCCCGCTCAACAGTGGCGGTTACCTAATTATCGAGCACACTGAGGCGATGCATGTAATTGACGTGAATAGCGGAAATCGCAAGGGAGCCGACGGACAAGAGTCAAATGCACTTTCAACAAATATTGAAGCAGCGGAAGAAATCGCTCGAATACTTCAATTGAGAGATATGGGTGGTATTATTTGTGCAGATTTTATTGATATGCACGATAAAGAAAACAATCGAATTCTTTTTGAAAAAATGAAGGAGTTCATGCGTTCTGATCGTGCTAAACACAATATTTTACCGCCATCGAAATTTGGAGTTATTGAAATTACTCGTCAGCGTGTAAAACCCGAAACAGCTATACAAACCTCCGAAAAATGTCCAACCTGTAATGGTACTGGTGAGGTTCAGGCGAGTATTTTATTTGCAGAAGAAATTGAATCAAATTTAAATTACCTTGTTCTTGATCGTAAAGAAAAAGGCGTGAGAATTGAGGTTCATCCCTACTTACATGCCTATTTTACCAAGGGATTATTTTCAAGACAATGGAAATGGTTCATGAAGTACAAACAATGGATTCCAGTAAATAGTCGTACAGATAATCAGCTACTTGAATACCGTTTTAAAAACAAGGATAATCAAGAAATCACGTTCTGATGTCCATTGATTCTATTCCTTTAGAATTCCATAAAACATATCTTAAAATTGAATATTATTGTGCTTCCCAGGAACACTGTGATTTTGATGTTAAACGAAAGTTAAACCAACAAAATATCCCCTCTGAAATTATTGAGCAAATCATAAATGCTTTGATTCAGAAAAATTTTATAAATCACAATCGCTATTGTGAAGCATTTACCAATGATCATGTGAAAATAAAGAAATGGGGAAGATTAAAAATTAAAGCGGCGTTGAGGGCAAAATTTCTTCCAGCTCAATCAATTCACCAAGCACTTCAGCAAATTGATGGTGAGGTCTACATGCAAAATTTAATGGATTTAATTGAACGTAAGAGGGGAGAGTTGAGTTCTGAAAAAGATCAGCAAAAAAAGAAAGCCAAACTCTTACGATATTTGGCTTCCAATGGATATGAATCAGATTTAATCTTTGATAATTTAGATTAATCCTCGTCGTCTAAATTTGATGTATTTGTTGAACCACCATTCTTAAGAAGTCTTGAACTTGTTTCACCTGGTTTTTTCATAACACAAGCGCCTTCAAAAAATCCACCCTCTTCAATTGCAAGTCTAACAGTTTCAATATCACCAGTAATTCTGGCAGTTGAACGCAAAACAAGTAAATTTTCAATTGTTAATTCTCCTTCTAAAGTTCCTTCAATTTCGGCATCAATACAAACCAAGTTTCCCGTGATTTTACCTGTATTTCCAATAATAACCTTACCGGAGCAGGAGATATTTCCAATTACATCACCTTCAACAATAATATTAGAATCAGATACAATATCACCTGTAATTTCGGTGCCTTCAATAATTTTGTTAAAGCCACCATTGTTCTCAGAACCAAAAAAATCTCGTTTTATCATGTTTTAATAATTTTCATCGTGAAACAATTCATACTCCTCAATTTTCTTCAATTCAAGCAACTTTTTGAGATTTTCGGAGCTAATTAGGAATACTTTCAATTCGTTAAATTTCCCCATTTCTTTTTTGGCTGCTTTGTATGAAGTTACATATTCTTTTCCTTTTTTTAATGATTTAAACTCTTTCAACAACACTAAATTCGCTGCGTCACTTAGTACGAGAGTTGAAGATTTAAGTTTCAAATTTGCAAATTTACTAGTATTGTAAGCGTTAATTTTTGTTTGAACATCATTCACTTTTGTCGTTTTGTCAGCCAAAACAATGATGTAGTGAACTGCTTCATCTTGATAGATATAAGGTGAAACTTTTTTAACAATGCTGTCGTTTTTTGAAAATCCTTCTTTGATGATTTTAATCATTTCTTTAGCTCTTTTTTCTTCGTCAGTTTCAGGATAATCGCTAACGATTTCATTAAGTGCGGGTAAAAGCTCATTTTTATTGGGTGTCAAGTTTGCTTGTGCATTAACGCGAAGCAATTTAAATTTAGATTTCAGTTTCGTTTGAGGTTGAGCAGTTAAAAATGCATCTATTTCAGTTATAACTAAACTGTATTTCTTTTTTGTATAGTTCGAATAGATTTTTAAGTAATCTACTTCGTTTTCCTTTTCTTTATTTTTTTGTTTCAAGAAGTAATCAGGATCCAGTAAAAAAGCCGCAAAGTCTGATTTAGGGTAAATTGATAAAATATGGCTTTTGTGAATGTCTGCGCCTGATTTGCCTTCTTTCAACCGATACAATTGAAAAGATGAGCTCAAATCTAATTCATTCACTAATTTCTTATTTGTTATTTTTTCAAAATACTCTGTTGCTTCATCGGGTTCATTTAATTCCTCTTTGTAAATAACAGCAGCATCATACCAAGCGTTAAGCATTTTATCTATTGATGCTTTCATGGCTTCATCCGTTAGTGGTAGATTTTTCGCCAACATTTCAACGGATAAAGAATCTTCATTTGATTTTTTACTATCGACACTCAAACTATCTTCTGTTCCATCAATTTCAGTTATGGATAAATCAATTTTTTCGCTTCTGCGCCAATCATCCTCATTTTCTCTTTCACCCCAAGTTTTCTTAAATTCTGCAAGGCCTTCTTGTCGAGTTTTGTTATTATTCCAATATCCCTTTTTACCACTTGCCTCGTTTTGTTTGTTCAAGGCTTCTTGCATCTCTTGAAGTTTTTGTTCTTCTAGTCTTTTTTGTCTTGCCTTTTCAAGTTTAATTTGTTTTAATACATCTTCCAAATAGTCTGCTCGATCACTTTCGGACATGAGAGCAATTCGTTGTACACTATCCTCAAAATTTGCGGTTTCAACTGCGGTAACAAGTTTGCTTAGTTTGGCAGCCTTTGATTTAATATCCTCTCCGTTAGGGTAATTTTCAGGCATCACGGTGCCACAAGAGTCGTAATATTTTTGAGCTGCTATGTAGTTACTTTTTTCAAAGGATAAATCTCCCATTTTTTCATAAGACATTGCTTTTTGTCTTTTATTGGTTGTTGATGATTTAGCCGATTGAGTTAAATAAATCATTGCCTGCTTTCTGTTTTTTTCTTGCAACTCAATAGAGGCTAAGGCATAATAAATTTGATCTTTGTATTCCTGATTCTTGGCTTCTTTCACCATTCGAATCAGTTGTTTTTTAATGCCTTTGTCTTTACCAGATAATGCTTTGTTCATCTTAGCGTTAAAGTGCATCACATAAGGCGCAGGATATTTAAGGCACTTGGTATAACTCTCATTCGCCTTACCCGGATTTTTCAGTTCAGAGTATAGTTGACCTAAAATAAAATAAAT
>JBIKQS010000230.1:0-4395 GCA_044349575.1 Crocinitomicaceae bacterium | reverse complement strand
CCTACCGATATCCTCTAATGGTAATTTTCGATCAATGTTTTGAATCAACTGAACCTTTAATCCTGATTTATTAACCAACGATTTAATAACCATATCCTGTGGCCGTTCAATATCATTTTCAGCAACATATTTTTCAATCAAAGCAACGAATGGTTCACCATAGCGCGTTGCCTTCCCAGAACCAACACCTTGAATGTTCGTTAATTCGTCGAGTGTCGTTGGATAATGAAAACACATGTCTTTCAACGAGGGGTCTTGAAAAATTACGAAAGGTGGAATATTGCGTTGTTTTGAGATTGACTTTCTCAAATCCAATAACAAATCGTATAACGTTTCATCGAATGCACCTCCTTTAGCACCTGCAGAAATAATATTCTCTTCATCATCATCTGTATTGGAGAAGTCACGTTCCTGAATTAACATAAATGGAGATGGGCTTTCCATGAATTTTTTTCCAGCTTCAGTTAATTTTATGATACCATAACTTTCGATATCCTTGTAGATTAACCCTGCAACCGTCACTTGTCGAATGACTGCATTCCAGAAATGTTCGTCTTTTTCGTTACCAGCACCAAATAAATCTAACTTGTCGTGTTGATAGGATTTTATATCGGACGTGACATTTCCTGCCAAAAAGGCGCAATAATGTTTTGCTTTTTGCGATTCGTTTAACTGATCAATTGCCTTTAACAACATTACCACAAACTCACTTCCTTCTTTTCGCTCTTTTGGATTTTTACAATTATCGCAGTACTCGTTGCACTCTTTTTCATTAAAGACCTCTCCAAAATAATGAAGCACAAATTTCCTTCTACACATGGAAGTTTCAGCATACGACACCATTTCACCTAATAGTTGCTTTCCAATTTCTTGTTCAGAAATAGGCTTACCTTGCAGGAATTTTTCCAGTTTTTCTATGTCTTTATAACTATAGAAAGCAATACACTCGCCTTCTCCACCGTCACGACCAGCACGACCGGTTTCTTGGTAATAACTTTCAATGGATTTTGGAATATCATGGTGAATGACATAACGCACATCCGGTTTGTCGATACCCATTCCAAATGCAATAGTCGCAACAATTACATCTACTTCTTCCATCAAAAACATATCTTGGTGCCTAGCCCTAGACACCGCATCTAGCCCTGCGTGGTAGGGCAAAGCATTTATTCCGTTGACCTGAAGTAATTCAGCAAACTCCTCCACTTTCTTGCGGCTTAGGCAATAAATAATTCCGCTTTTTCCCGCATTGTTTTTGATGTATCTAACGATTTGCTTCTCAACATCTCGCTTTGGTCGTATTTCGTAATATAAATTATCTCTATTGAAGGAAGATTTGAAAACTACCGCATCAAGCATATTCAAGTTTTTCTGAATATCGTATTGAACCTTTGGAGTAGCAGTTGCAGTAAGAGCAATGATCGGAACATTTGAGATACGTTCAAAAATCTCTCTAAGTCGGCGATATTCCGGACGAAAATCATGTCCCCATTCTGAGATACAATGCGCTTCATCTATGGCAAAAAATGAAACTTCAACTGAAGTTAAAAAATCAATGTATTCTTGTTTTGTAAGTGATTCTGGAGCCACAAACAACATTTTAGTCAAACCAGACTGAATGTCATTCTTAACTTTAGTTATCTCAGTTTTAGAAAGCGACGAATTTAAAAAATGTGCTACGCCTTCACTGTCACTAACATTTCGTATTGAGTCAACTTGGTTTTTCATCAACGCAATAAGCGGCGAAACAATGATTGCCGTTCCGTTACAAATCAGAGCTGGCAATTGATAACAGAGGGATTTTCCACCTCCCGTTGGCATAATTACAAAGGTGTTATTTCCTGACAAGACATTTTGAATCACTTGCTCTTGGGTACCTTTAAATTGATCGAAACCAAAGTATTTTTTCAACGATTCTCTCAAATCAATTTTTTCATCTATCAAAAATGTACTGTCAGTCATATGAAAATTACTGTTAACATAAAATTAATTGTTAGATAAATTTACATGATATTTTTGTAAAAAAGAGCAATTGACTTATTTTTTTAGAAAGTTTGGGATAATTTATTAGTCAAGTGTTTTTGTTAAATCACAAGTATTTCGTACTGATTCGAAATATCAATTATTTTTATACCTTTGAATAACTCACAATATACAGAATAGCACCGATAATGTACGATGAACGGATAGAGAGCCTAATTGAACTTGCCTTGGTTGATGGTAAGTTGACAGATAAAGAGCGTGAAGTGCTTTTAAGAAAGGCAGTTGAGTATGGAATTGACAAGGACGAATTTGAAATGGTTTTGGATGCGCGTTTGTTTGAAAAAAACAAAGCCGATTCAACTGAAAAGCCAGAAGACAAAACGTATACCCATTCAATCCCCCCAACTGTTCCTGTTGATCCAACCAACAAATCAGTGAATCTATCCAAATGTCCGTCCTGCGGAGGAAATTTACCTGCGTATTCAACAAATTGTCAAGATTGCGGCTTTGAGGTTAATAATCGCAGTACGAATGTATCGATTCAAAAACTGTTTGAAATACTTAATGAAATTGAGTCGCAAAGAGAAATGAAACAAGATTCGTCAAACCCACTAACAGCAATGGGAAGTTTTTACGCAGAGGCATTTTCCTCCATGCTAGGTCCTGGTGTAATTGAACGAAAAAAAATGGAAGTCATTTCCTCATTCCCAATTCCTACTACAAAAGCTGATATTTTAGAGTTTCTAGCCCTAGCCTATCCGAAAGCAAAAAAGAAAGGTAATTTTTTCACGAGAAATAATCCGGAATATAAAATTCACAATGAAATGGTTCCTGTTTGGAAAACGAAATGCGAACAAATCATTGTAAAGGCCAGATTTGCTTTAAAAGAAGATCCATCAACTTTGGAGGAGTTAAATTATTATGCAAAACAATTAGAAATAGAATAATATGGGCTTATTTAGCAGTTCAGAAGGCGGTTTTATGGATGTGATTCGGTGTGATGAACCCGAGTATATTGTTTGGAAATGGCGGCCATCAGGCGCATCCGTTTCTACGAATAAAGAAAATGCAATTCGCTACGGAAGCAGTCTTCGCGTTAAACAAGGTGAAGTTGCCGTTTTCGTATATTCCAAAGATGGCGAATCTATGCAAGATTTTATCGTGGGTCCACATGATGAAACAATCAAAACAGCGAATTTTCCAATATTGGCAAACCTTGTTGGAACGGCATTCGGGGGACAAAGTCCATTTCAAGCGGAAATTTATTTTATCAATATATCTGGGAATAATCAACTCAAATTTGGCATTCCTTATTTTGATGTATTTGATCCTCGATTCATAGATTTTGCAGTACCCGTTGCTGTTCGAGGTACGATCACTTTCAATTTAACGGATTACCAATCGTTTATTCAGTTGAACAGACTCATTGAATTCAGTAAAGAAGATTTGTTTGAGCAAATCAAAGCCGCGATAACAAAAGTAATCAAACAAGTTGTTTCAAATCTTCCCGCTGAAACTCAAATGCCCGTTGTTCAAATAGAGCGAAAGATTCAAGAAACAAATGATCGAATTAGTCCAGAAATCTCTACCCGATTGGCACAAGATTTTGGACTGAACTTTAAGGCATTAGACCTAAGCGCAATTGAAATTGATAAAACTTCAGATCAGTATATTAAATTGATGGCTATTACGGCTGATCAGGTTAGTAAAACAATTGAAGTTCAAGGCGAAGTAAACATAAAAAACCTCGTTGATACACAAGCAATGAATGCCGAAAATCTCGAGGAAACATTGAGAATTCAGCGCGAAGAGGCACAACGAGCACAGAAACTTCAAACTGAAACGAATTTCATTAATACACACGCCATCAATCAACAAGCTGATGTTTTAAAAACGGCTGCTGAAAACTTAGGTAATATGGCTCAAACAGGTGGGGGTGATGGTTCAGGAATGAATCCAGCTGGACTAATGACGGGGATGGCACTGGGTGGAGCGATGGGTAACCAAATGGCAGGAATGATGAACCAAATGTCTGGCGCTGTGAATCAACCGCAAAACACGCCACCTCCATTACCTGTGGAAAGTTATTTTATAGTACTGAATGGACAACAAGCGGGGCCATTCAATTACGCTGAATTGATTCAACTTACTTCTTCGAATCAATTTAACAAAGATTCTTTGGTTTGGAAGGCAGGAATGAGTGCTTGGGAAAAAGCAGAAAATATTGCCGCATTAGCAACTGTATTTAGTCAAGTACCACCGCCAATTCCACCCAACTCCTAAAACAAAAACGATGAATGATTCCGATTTTTTTTCAGTAGATAAACTTGTTGAATTTGGCTTGAGCGTTGCTATCTCGCAACAAATGGTAGCTTCGATGAATCAGGCGATTAAAGGTACTGTTGTGCCGGG
>JBIKQS010000228.1:0-4400 GCA_044349575.1 Crocinitomicaceae bacterium | reverse complement strand
GGATAGTATGCTAAATCCAACACTGGAATATTTGGTATGGAACCGTATTGCATTTGGAGATTAGGGAAAATATCCACTTGATTAACGAGTCTCATTCGACTATCCGCCAACATTTGAGGATTTTGTTTAATGTGGTCTGGAGTAAGTGAATTTCCTTGATAAAATACAGGGTCAATTACATACCAGGCTAACTTTGATCGCTTGTATCCTGCAGCTAATGATTTGAATTGAGACTCGGGAAACATATCTGGCTGACCTTGTGGGATAGATGCCAAGCGCCATGCAGAAAATTGACGTAAATCTATTGTGTTTTGCGCTTGCTCGAAGTCATCAACATAAGAAGTTCCCTCTCTATTTATTGCGCGTGGCTGACCCGGAATTAGGCGAGCAACTTCTCCAGTAAATGATAGTGTTGACATGGCACTTGTGGAAATTCCAGGCAACCAATCAATGGCTTTAGTTAGAAACGGTAGCTTCGTATTGAAAGCTAAATCTGTTCCAATCATCGTGTTTTTGAATGGTTCACTTCCAATATCAACTTTTTGAGTAACAGGTCGTTCCAACATTCTCAACCAAGTTGCGCCCACATTAAATTTATCACTTAAGCGATAGCTGTATCGAGCTCCTAGCATTGATCGTGCTTGAAATCCAAATACAGAATTGCTTTCAATAGATATTTTTATGGGTGTATTGGATTCTAATATTCCAGTATTTAAAATCTTAACGCGCCCTAAATTATAGTCAACCGTAAAATCTAATCCTTCAGTTAGTTTAATTCCTCCAGCAGTCACCGTTACAGCACCCTGAGGTACATTCAAAGCATTTAGAGGAATATCAGAAGTAACAGAAGATTGATATTCTCCTTTGAAAGAAAATCTATTTTTTGCCGGGATTTGTTGTGCTGCAGTAATGGTAGAATCATAAAGTTCGGTATACACCACTTGATCAATCAAGGTTTGAGCAATACCAGCTGCTTGCAATTTGTTTTTTAAGGTTTTACCAAATGGCTCAACTGTGGAAAAATAAATCCTTCCGTTTTTCTTGTTTATGGTTCCCCCATTTTCCAATTTATTTCCAGTCATTACGAATGGCACAAAATCAAAAACACCATCTGAAAACGGTTGATTATTTTGATTGAGTTTATCCATATCCAATAACGTAACAATTTGTCTATCATCAACACCACTCATCGGGAAATAAGGAATGTTAACTGATGTTTCACGATTATTGTAAAGAATATCTATTTTGA
This sequence comes from Crocinitomicaceae bacterium, assembly GCA_044349575.1. Taxonomy (GTDB): domain Bacteria; phylum Bacteroidota; class Bacteroidia; order Flavobacteriales_D; family Crocinitomicaceae; genus UBA952. The sequence goes on along the minus strand of JBIKQS010000228.1, from coordinate 3,151 downwards.
AACCTGTTTGATCTACTTGAAATGCGCTGATAGAATAAACGTTTTTCATCATCAAATCCCATACTTTGTTTCTAGGATTGGTGATTGTTGGCTTCAATAATTTTAGGATTAGTGCCTCTTGGCCCTGTGCTCCATCTGTCGATAATTCACCAACTTGGTATGTTTCTCCATTGAGGGTGTATTCGTATGCCACAGCTAAAACTTCATCATTATTTAGAGGAGAGTTCAAGGAAATATAGCCCAAAAGAGCATTGTATGTGTATTCTTGTTCAGTTAGTTTTCGCGCATTTTCAACTTTTTCATAGTGAACAGCTTGTTCAAAAGGACCAGGCGCTGATATTTGTGTAGATAGTACATTTACTGCACTGGCAAATTGTCGAATTTGTGGTTGAGATGTCGCCCAAGCATAAAGGTTGTTCGCCTCATTGTCTGGGATTTCAGAGTTGGAATATCCGCCGGGATTTCCTTGAGTGTTTTGTGGTTTAGCCTCACCTAAATCGGCAAATGCAATAACATTTCGTGTATTCTCAGTATTGTTTGTTCTATTTGTTAACCAAACTTCGATACGCGTAATATAGGCGGTTGAATTTACAACAGGCAAGGTAGCCATTGCTGCATCGTAATTGTCGTGATGATATAAATTTAAAAAGTAGTGTCTATTAGCCTCATAGCGATCAGCTCCTAGTTCAAATTTTTGCACTTGAGACTTACCGGTAATATTTATTTCTTGTCTTTTTCCTTTGGAGGTAGCAGCGAATAAATCCCAATAGGAGCGTCCAAATTTTAATTGTGCTTTTGCACCAAATAAGGTTGATGAACCTTGAATGAGAGAAGTGGGAGAATCAAATGTTATCTGACCTAGTGCAATTTTTTGAAGAATTTGATCTTCGTTACCCGTGTGTTCAAGTTTGGAAATATTATCGAAGTCAAAGGCAGCTTGCGTATTATAACTAGTGTTAATTTTGAGTTTTGAACCAATTTGACCAACTAAATTCATCTGAATCTGTTGATTGAAGTCAAAACGGGTTATCTGGCGCTGTCGAAGTGGTAAGATAGGATTGTCATATCTCGAATAGTTTGCACCAAGAGAAATTTCTACTTGTCCTTGTGGAGTTAGAACTATTTGATTGCCTCCAAAAAAGTCAGCAAAGAGTTTACTTCCAACATTAATTGGCAACTCGAATGGACGACCCTCTTCAGTTTGTTCTTCGATTTTTTTCTGCCAGTTTAAGGAAGTCGATTTTTTTCGTTCGTATTCTAAGTATTCTTCAAGTGTCATCATGGACGGGTAGCGATAATACAACCCATTACTTAATTTTTCAACGAACATATATTGCCCAGTTACTGGGTCATAAACAACAGTTTTTTCAATGGAAGATGGGTCGCCAAAGTCAAAACTCTGTGGTGTATTTAAACTTGGGTCGAGTGGGTTGTTAATTGGAAACTGAAGGGTAGTATCTTGGGTATAAGCAGTCGTAGCCAAAAAAATCAGCAAAATGGCTTTCACCCAAATTTTACCAAAGATTCTTTTTTCCACTTGTTTTTTCAATGCTATAATAATTTTAATGCGCCCTTAATAAGTTGTTCAACCGATTCTTCTCCTGTGCTTATCTTATCAAGAACTTTATCAATTGATTTTTTATCAAATCCCAATGATATTAATGCATTTAACGCATCAAATCTATTTGTATTGTGATTGACAAAGATATTTTCCGAAACAGGACCAAGTTTTAACACTTTGTCTTTTAGGTCGATAATTACTCTTTGTGCTGTTTTTGCCCCAATTCCTTTGATGCTTTGTATGGTTCTTACATCCTCCGTTTGAATTGCCACAACAACATCATCTGGCGTGAGAGAAGATAACATAATCAAAGCCGTATTAGGACCAATTCCGGATACAGAAATAAGCAAGTTGAAAATTTCTCGCTCTTCTTTGCTCTGAAAACCGAATAATAAATGAGCGTCCTCACGAACAATTAGTTTTGTATAAATTCGAATAGCCTCTTCAGACCCAATTGCAGAGTAAGTGTTTAAAGATATTTTTACCTCATAACCAACCCCCGAACAATCTATTAATAAATCTGTTGGGTTTTTCTCCAGTAACCTACCGCTTAATTGACCAATCATACTATTTGTTTTGAGCGTCGATTACGGCAATTTTTACCATGTTTACAATTTCCCGAACGGAACTTCCTAATTGCAAAATATGTATTGGTTTTTTCAGCCCGATTAATATAGGGCCAATTGCATCACCATCCGTCATTTGCTGAAGAAGTTTGTACGCAATATTACCGGCAGAAAGATTTGGGAAAATAAGTGTATTCACCTCTTTATTTGCAAGATGAGAAAAAGGAAATTTTTCCAACATCATTTCTGTATTTAATGCAAAGTTTGCTTGCATTTCTCCATCTACAACAAGAGTAGGGTGTTTTTCGTGAAGGATTTTCACCGCTTTACTCATTTTTTCAGAATCCTCACCCGGTGACGAGCCAAAATTTGAATAACTCAATAATGCAATGCGCGGTGTGACTTTCAATTTTCGAATTGTTTTTGCCACATTAGCTGTTATTTCAGCAATTTGTTCAGCAGTAGGATTTAAATTAACCGTTGTATCTGCCAAGAAAAGGGGTCCTTTTTTTGTAATTAAGATGTACATTCCCGCCACTACATTCACGTCTTTTTGAAGACCAATGGTTTGTAATGCAGGTTTAATGGATGTTCTATAGCTTCGGGTTACTCCGGTTATCATTGTATCTGCGTCGCCACGATCTACCATCATTGCGCCAAAATAATTGCGCTCTCGCATTACTTGAATCGCTTCAAATTCAGTATAACCTTTTCGCTTTCTCTTTTCAAAGAATGCTTTACCATAGGTAATTCTTCTTAATTCTTCTTCCTCAGATTTTGGGTCAATTATAGTTTTTTCAGGCAAATCAATCCCATATTCCTCTATTAATGCTTCAATTCTTTTTCTTTTACCTAACAAAATAGGGTATGCGAAACCTTCTTCATAAGAAACTTGGGCGGCCTTTAAGGTTTGAACGTTATCTCCCTCTGCAAAAACCACTTTTTTAGGGTTGCTTTGTGCTTTGGTAGTTAGGTTGCGAATCAATTTATTATCTAATCCAAGCCTAGTTTTTAACACGGATTC
>JBIKQS010000029.1:0-14069 GCA_044349575.1 Crocinitomicaceae bacterium | reverse complement strand
TCACTTATATCATCTGGATTTTTGATTTGTTTGAAGCTTACATCAAGAATATGCAATTTTCGATTTATCGAATGAAGGTTACCCATACCATAATCTACTACTCCAACTATCATCGTACAAAGATACATGAAATAACAAAAAAATCTGTAATTTCGTTGCATGTACAGACCAAGACTTATTCCTGTTTTACTACTAAAGGACAATGGATTAGTTAAGTCAATGAAATTCAAAAACCATAAGTACATTGGTGATCCCTTAAATGCTGTCAGAATATTTAACGAATTAATGGCTGATGAAATTATTTTCCTAGATATTGAAGCTACGAAAAAAGGCAATTTAATTAATATTGACTTGGTTAAAGAAATTGGTGAAGAGGCCAATATGCCATTCGGTGTGGGCGGAGGGATAAAAACGTTAAATGATATTCAAAAACTGATACAAGCGGGAGCCGAGAAAGTCGTGATTTGTTCAGAGGGAATAAACAGACCTGAATTTATTCGCGAAGCGAGTGAAAACTTTGGGGCATCAACCATATCAGTATGTATTGATTTTGGAAAATCGTTTTTTGGGGGAATGAAGATATTCAGTCATAGTGGAAAAAAAACTCATTCCATTTCCCCAATTGATTTTGCGAAAAAAATGGAAGATTTGGGAGCAGGAGAAATCATTTTACAATCCATAGAATTTGATGGAATGATGACAGGTTATAATCGTGAGTTATCAAGAATTATTGCCGAATCAGTCACCATACCAGTTACAATTCTTGGAGGAGCTGGATCTTTAGAAGATATAAAAAGTGTACATGAAGATTTTATTTTTAACGGATACGCTGCTGGAAGTATTTTTGTCTATCAAGGTTCACATCGCGGTGTTTTAATTAATTATCCGGATGTTGAAATAAAAAACAATCTGTTTAATATACATAATTAATCTTTATGCAATATATCTCAAGGACTTACGGAATATTAAATTGATTTGCATAAATTTGCATCGTGAAAGTACGACCTTATCAACAATGCACAAGATGTGTTATGGATACAACAGATCCTGTTATAACATTTGATGATAATGGAGTTTGTAATCATTGCACAGAATACCTATCTGTTAGAGCAGCTTACAGTTACAAAGGAAAGGAAACCGATAACCAATTTCATTCACTCATTGCCAAAATAAAAGCCGATGGTAAAAATCGATCCTATGATTGTGTCGTTGGATTGAGCGGCGGTGTGGACAGTTCTTATGTTGCATACTTAGCAAAACAAAATGGACTTCGTGTATTGGGAGTTCATATGGATAATGGCTGGAATTCTGAGGAGGCGGTTCAAAACATCAAAAATATCGCTCAAATTTTAGGTATAGACTACGAAAGTTATGTGCTTAATTGGGAAGAATTTAAGGATATTCAATTGGCATTTTTAAAAGCTTCAATTCCGGAGGCAGATACCCCGACTGATATTGCGATATTATCAAGTCTACATAAAGTGGCGAAAAAATACGGTGTAAAATACATAATAAGTGGGGGGAACTTTGCAACAGAGGGTATTTTACCAAAACACTGGCATTACAACGCTAAGGATTTGACCTATTTCAATTTCATTCAAAAGAACTTTGGTAAATTAAAATTAAATAGTTTTCCGACTTTTGGTTTTATGAGTGAAATGTATTACAAGTTGGTTCGGAAAATCAAAATGGTCTATTTACTCAATTTTGTACCGTACAACAAAACGGAAGCAATACAACTTTTAGAAAAGGAATTGAAATGGAAAGACTATGGTGGGAAGCATTATGAATCTAAGTACACAGGTTTCATTCAGTCTTATTATTTATTCAAAAAGTTTTCTATCGACTATAGAAAGGCCACTTTATCATCTCAAATTTGCGCAAACTCAATTACCAGGGCAGAAGCTCTAGAAATACTTAAAAACAATCCTTACAATGAGGATAAAATTAACCGAGAAATTGAGTTTATCGCTAAGAAATTGGGAGTAACTACCGATCAATTACATGAAATCATCAACCTAGCTCCAAAATGGTATGAAGATTATCCAAATGATGAAAAATGGTTAAAGTATGTTTACGATAGCTATCGTAAAATTTTTAAAAAGGAAAAATTGGCAAGTTTTTAAGAACTTTAACGCTCTTTTTTTTACGCGCTGCACTACACACTAAAAAGATTCGCATATTTTTACGCAAATCCTTCGTATTTAAAATAATTCTTGTAAATTTGCACTCCGATTCAGATATTTAATAATTAGTTATGAGAAAAGATATACATCCAGATGATTACAGATTAGTTGTTTTCAAAGACATGTCAAACGAATATTCATTTTTATGCCCTTCTTGCGCTCAAACAAAAGACACTGTAGTTTGGGAAGATGGAAATGAGTATCCATTGGTAAAATTGGATATATCGTACAAATCACATCCATTCTTTACAGGAGTTCAGCAGTTTGTTGATACGGCTGGTAGAATTGATAAATTTAAAAACCGTTACGGTCGTCATTTAAAATAGTTAAATACCTACTATAAAATAGTAAAGGACTGCATTGCGGTCCTTTTTTTTTTGCGCTATTGCCATTTTAGTAATTCAAACTGCTCTCTTGAATTTTCTGTTGGAAACTCGTGTTGAATTTCACGAACTAGTTGTTCAAGAATATTTTTTTTGTAAGTCCGATTTGAAAATAAGGCTATTACTTCTCGTGCAGGAGATTGACCATTACTACTTGAATGGATGGAATAGAAATGATCCTTATTCAATGTATCTGAAAGATAATTAGAAGGAACTAAGGTATAACCACCATTCTGATTAACCATTTTTAGCAAAATATCAATACTACCACCTTCGTAGTTCCAATGATCCGTATTGTCATTTTCATTAATTTGACAAAACTGCATCATTTGCGATCGCAAACAATTTCCTCGATTTAATAACCAAGGGTGCATAGAATATAATTGCTCTGTAGTCAAGCGCTCCTCTTTAAAATTGGGGACATACGCTTTGATTTCCTCAACAAACAATGGAATTGTTCGCATTTTTGGTTCATTGATTGGTCCCGCTAAAATTCCTAAATCTATAGATTTTGAATCAAGAGCTTCTAATAATTCATTAGATTTTAATTCAACAATCTGTAATTGAATATTTAAAAATTTTGATTGCCATATGGGAAACATTTTCGGAATCAAATAAGAAGAAATTGTTGGTATTATACCAATTCGAACGCGCTCCATATATTCACCCTTCATTTGTTTTCGCAATACTTCCATGCGATCCATCTGATTCAAAATATCCCGACATATAGCAATAAGTTCCTCTCCAAATGAAGTGAGCTCCAGGGGAATTGAAGATCTATCAAAAATTGGAAATCCGAGACTTTCTTCGGCTTTTTTAACTTGCATTGATAAAGTAGGTTGCGTAACAAAACAACGCTCGCTTGCCTTTTGAAATTGCTTTTCCTCACTTAAAACTACAAGATAATGCATTTGTTGGATTGAAATCATATAGATATTATTTATGCTAAATTAAAAATTATCGATAACATCAAACAATAGTATCCTTTAATTTTGAAAAATAATTTAACTCTTAAGCCCTATGATTCAAAACTTAAATTCAATCGATTTTGAAAAGACAATTAACCAAGCAACAGAATTGGTACTTGTAGATTTTTACTCGTCAATTGGCTGTCCAGCATGCGATACAATGAAACCTATTCTGGAAGACCTTTCTAAGGAACTAACAGATGTATTAATTGTAAAAATTGACGCTAAGAACAAAGAAAACGAATCCCTTTTCATTCGGTATGGCATACGCCATGTTCCAAGTTTATTATTGTTTAAGGATGGAAATATTCTTGATAAACAAGTAGGAAAAACTTCTAAAATGGCAATGAATGATTTCATAGAAAAACATAAGAACTGCTAAATAAATGACAGTACTTAAAATCAAGATGTAACAATAGTATGGCAGAAAATCAGAATTTTGTTGAATTAACTAATAAATATTGAAAAATGAAAAATCTAACACAATCTTACAAAGACAAAATCAATCAATTACTTTCTTCTTATCAAGTTCATTATCAGAACCTTCGTCTTTTACATTGGAATATTAAAGGTGAACAATTCTTTGAATTACATGCTAAATATGAGGAACTTTACAACCGCAGTCAGGTCATAATCGATGATTTAGCTGAAAGACTTCTTGCACTTGATGAAACCCCGCTTTCAAGATTTAGCGACTATTTAAAACACAGTGTAATTTCAGAAAATCAAATTATTTCTGAAGGATATCGTGGAATACAATATGTTGTAAACGCACAAAATGACTTATTAATTGTTGAAAGAGAATTGTTAAAACTTTCTGAATCTCATGAAGATGAAGGTACAAACGCATTAATTTCTTCATTCGTACAAGAAAAAGAAAAAACAAACTGGATGTTTACCGCCTCTTTGCATAAACAAAAAGTAGAAGAAGCTGTATTTTAACGAGAATTAAGTAATTTTGCATTGAAATTTAAAATAAATAATAACCAATAAAATAAAGAGTAAAATGGCAACATTAGTTGGAAAAAAAGCCCCATCTTTCAAAGCTGCGGCGGTAGTTAATGGAGGAGAAATCGTAAATGATTTTTCATTGGATCAGTATTTAGGGAAGAACCACGTGATTTTCTTTTTTTATCCGAAAGATTTTACATTCGTTTGTCCGTCTGAATTACATGCTTTTCAAGCTGCATTAGGTGAGTTCGAATCACGTGGCGTGAAGGTAGTTGCTTGTTCAACAGATACAGAAGAATCTCATTGGGGATGGTTACAAGTACCAAAAAACAAAGGAGGGATTGAAGGAGTTACTTATCCAATTGTTGCTGATACATCCAAAACGATTTCAGAAGCATTTGGTGTTTTAGCCGGTGAATATGAATACGATATGGAAGGCAACCTTACTGCTACAGGACCAATGATTGCCTATAGAGGATTGTATTTAATTAATAAAGAAGGAATGGTTATGCATCAATTGGTTAACTTTTTCCCATTAGGAAGAAATGTTGACGAAGCCTTGAGAATGGTTGATGCTCTTCAATATTTTGAAGAAAATGGTGAAGTTTGTCCTGCTAATTGGCACAAAGGTGATGCGGCTATGAAACCTTCATTTGATGGTGTAGCTGATTATTTAGCTTCTCACTAAAATTAATTTCAATAAAAATTGAACCGCTTGCAACTTTGTAGGCGGTTTTTTTGTTGTTTTGTAGTAACAAATAATTTAAAAATGAAAAAACTCTTTATTCTACTTTCAATTTCTTTAGGAACATATACTAACGCTCAAATAACAACACCCCAGGCAAGTCCACAAGCAAAAGTGGAACAAAAAGTTGGTTTGGCTGATATTTCAATTAGCTATTATCGTCCTGCAAAAAGAGGTAGAATTGTTTTTGGTGATGTAGTTCCATTTGGCGAACTTTGGAGAACAGGAGCAAATGAAAATGCTAAAATCACAACTTCTGATGGGCTTATTTTTGGCAAAGACACCTTGAAAGCAGGTACGTATGCCATTTTCACTAGACCAAATTCTTCTAGTTGGGAAATCTTATTTTATGCTGATTATTCCAATTGGGGAACACCAGAAAATTGGGATGAAAAAAAGGTTGTTTTAAAAACAATTGCACCTGTTACTAAACTTACTGAAAGCGTAGAAAATTTCACCATTGGATTTGACAAAATGGAAAATAGTTCAGCTGAAATACTAATTACTTGGGAGAATACGAAAGTATCTATTCCATTTTCTTTAAATACAAAAGATAAAGTATTGGCAAGCATTAAAAAAACGATGGATGGACCAACCGCAAATGATTATCACCGTGCAGCTTCATTTTATTTTACAGAAAAAATTGACATAAAAAAAGCGCTAGAATGGTCTACAAAAGCTGTAGAACTTCGCGGAGAATCAGCTTATTGGATGACTCGATTACTTGCTCAGTTACAAGCGGAAAATGGTGATTACAAAAAAGCTATTGAAACAGCTAAAAGATCCATGGCAGCTGCTGAGAAAGATGGCGACATGAACTATGTTAAGCAAAACAAAACATCTATAGAAGAGTGGGCGAAGAAGAAAAATTAATTCTTCTCCCATTTTATTATTTTTCTTGATTCTGAGATTTAGATAGTATTGGACATCCAATCTTTTTAGAAAATGTGAAGGTGAATTTTGCGCCCACAAAAATAATTTGTGAGGAATAGTGTACCCATGCCATGAAAATAAAAAGACTTCCTGCAATTCCTGCCGTACCCAATACAAACATGTTTAGCAAATAATACTTTATCAATAATTGTCCCAAGAAGAGTAAAACAGCTGTAACGATTGCTCCCATGGATGCAACACGCCAGGTTACCAACCCGTTATGCAGAAATTTAAAAATCAACAAGAAGATAATATAATTCAACAGGATTGAAAAAGAGAAATCCATTACCCGTAAAATAAACACTTGAATATCGGTTGAAGAATCTAACCACGAATGAATGAGTGTAAAACCTACAGAATGGAACATGTAAATAATTAAAAACACAGATGCAAAAACAGCAAGAAACACTAATGAAACCAAGCGCTCAAAAATATTTACCTGAATCGCTTTCCTCCCTTTGTGTACTGTTTTTTCAATATTATAAAACTCATTTATACTGTTTCGTAGTGAAGTCAAAAAAGCAGAACTAGCTATTAAAACAAATACAATTCCGATTATTTCCAAGAAAATATTCCCCCTATCTAAATTGTAGGTTCCAACAACGGCCATTATTTCATCAACATTACTCAAACCGACATTTTCAAGTAAAAAATTCTTAATCATTTTTAAAATAAAATCTTCGCCGAGGATTCTTCCTAAAAATGATACAATAAGAAATAATAAGGGGAACATTGAAAACAAAGCATAATAGGACAATGCCGCGCCATGGAAAAATGCTCGTTCCTGAAAAAAACTTAACAATGTATCTTTTGAGAGATAAAAAATAACATGCAGACGATTGTATACTTTACTTTTGAATGACAATTTGAATTCCGTTTGTTAGAGGTTTAAGCGAATGTAATACAAAACTACCAAGATTTGACACACAATGATTTTCAAAACTGGAACCTTTAAAAAAAGAAGTTATAGATTCTAAAACTATTCCATCAGATTCGACAATTTCATATTGAGATGGGCGGAAATTAATTCGTTCTTTATTTAGTTCTAGTTGATTCCAAAATCCAAACAACTCCGCTTCCTCCTTATTTTTGGGATTAAAATAAATTTCTTCAGGTGTTCGCTTGCTTGAAATCTGACCTCTTTTTAAGTGAACAATGTTATCTGAAATTGATAATAAATCAGAACCATCATGTGAAACAACAACCATGGTACAATTGACCTGTGATTTAAGTTTGGTTAAAGAGGCAATAAGTTTGGACTTTAAGACCTCATCAAGATGTGCAAAAGGTTCATCCAATAATAAAATGGTTGGTTTTGTTGCTAAGGCTCGTGCAATAGACAAGCGTTGTTGTTCTCCACCAGAAAGAGTAATTGCCTTTTGATGCTCAAGTTTAAGCAAACCTAATGATCGCATGATCTTCCTAACCCAAGAATCTCGTTTTTCAAATGCTAAATGTGCTGCTTTAACATGTATGTTTTCATAAACTGTATGATATAAATCTAGCGCAAAATTTTGTTCTACAATTTGAACAAATGGAAATCCGGGAATTAGTAATTGATTTGAATAAGGCAAAATTTTACCCTTATAAAATATATCTCCAGATTGAGGTGTTAGTTTTCCAGCAATTATTGCCAAAAGACTAGATTTTCCCACCCCACTTTTCCCAACAATACCTAACGTTTCTCCTTGTGTAATTTTCAGTGAGATATTCTTAAGAATTGGCTTATCAAACTCAAGATTAATGTTTTGTAATTCAATCACAGTACAAATATATTCGAACGGAATGCACGTTTATGAATATCATCAAATACTCTTCAACGCATTGTTGTAGATAAGTCTAAAATTTCTTGAATAGAATGGATGCTATATGACCTCCGAAACCAAATGTATTACTCATCGCGTAAGTGAGTGATTTATCTTCACAAACATTCAAAGGAAAATGGAAAGCATCTGCGAATTCAGGAATGATCTCCGTTGTATTTATTGTTGGTGGTACTTTTTGGTCTCTTAATGCCAAAATAGTTGCAATTGCTTCAATGGCACCAGCAGCCCCCAACAAATGTCCTGTCATTGATTTTGTTGCAGATATTGCCAATGTTTTTCGTTCACCAAACACTCGTTTTGCAGCGATTAACTCTGACATATCGCCCAAAGGTGTTGAAGTCGCATGCATATTTATATGATCTACCTGATCAGCCGTTATTTCAGCTTCACGCAGTGCTTCATTCATTCCTAATACGGCTCCATCCCCGTCAGGATGTGTTCCCGTTAAATGATATGCATCAGCAGCCATTCCGCCACCAACTACCTCTGCATAAATCTTTGCTCCTCGTTTCACTGCATGTTCGTATTCTTCCAATATTAATGCCCCTGCCCCTTCACCCATTACAAATCCATCTCGTGAAATATCAAAAGGACGAGATGCAGTTTCAGGACTATCATTTCTGGTTGACAAAGCTTTTGCAGATGAAAATCCTCCAATAGCAGACTCGTTAATTGCAGCCTCAGATCCACCTGTAACAATAACATCAGCCTTATTCCACTTGATATAGTTAAAAGCTTCAATTATAGCAGTTGTAGATGTTGCGCAAGCAGATACCGGACAAAAGTTTACACCACGAAAACCGTATTTGATTGAAATCCATCCTGATGCAATATCTACTAAAATACGAGGAATAAAAAAGGGAGTAAATCTTGGCGTTCCATCTCCTTGACAAAATTCCATCATCTGATCCTGAAAAGTCTGAATTCCACCATTTCCAGATCCCCAAATCACTCCTACCCTATCCTTATTAATTGCATCTAGATCTATACCAGCATCTTTAATTGCTTCATCTGCTGTGATAAGTGCATATTGAGAAAAGGGATCAATTTTTTTAAATTCCTTCGGATCGAAAAACAGTGATGGATTAAAATCCTTTAATTCACATGCAAAATGTACTTTGTGTTTAGATGTATCAAATTTAGTAATTGGAGCTGCTCCGCTTTTACCATTTAAAAGACTTTGCCAATAATCATTTAAGTTATTTCCTATTGGAGTCAAGGCTCCCATTCCAGTTACAACTACTCGTCTCATACTACAAAAATCCTAATTCTAATTTCGCTTCTTCACTCATCATATCCTTATCCCATGGCGGGTCAAAAACGATGTTCACTTTGCAGGTTGTCACTTCCTCTATTGCAGACACCTTATCCTCAACCTCCTTAGGTAAGGTCTCAGCAACTGGACAATTAGGAGAAGTCAACGTCATTTCAATTTGTACATTATTCTCTTTGTCAATTTTAACCTCATAAATCAATCCCAATTCAAAGATATCAACCGGTATTTCAGGGTCGTAAATAGACTTTAACATAGTAACAATTTTATCCTCTAACTCTTTCATTTTGCTGAATTAACTAATTTGATTGCGTCCAACTTCATTCGTTTCACCATACTCAACAACCCATTAGCACGTGTTGGAGATAAATGATCTTTTAAACCAATTTCATCAATAAAAAACAAATCTGAGGAGGCGATGTTCTCAGGCGTTTCATTATTTAATACACGAATTAACAAAGCAATAATTCCTTTCGTAATAATGGCATCAGAATCCGCTAAAAAGCTCATCGTGTTATTGATATATTCTGATTTCAACCAAACTCTGGACTGGCAACCTTCAATGATTTGAGTATCATCTTTTTGATTTTCAGTTAATTGAGGTAATTCTTTTCCTAAATCAATAATGTACTCATATTTTTCCATCCAATCATCGAACATGGAAAAATCATCAATAATAGCTCGTTGTTTCTCTTCAATTGACATACTGCAAAATTACTAAAAGTATTGAGAGCTTATCTCAAATTATAATTGACATTAACTAGTGTAGCTCCTTGGCCATATTTAGCTTGATCCGCATCAGTTGTTTGTACACCAGAATATTTTGTTAACATGCTTCTTACCTCACTTTTTAAAATACCTTCACCAACTCCATGAATAATAATGAATTGTACAACTCTTTTATCAAGCATTTTCTGAACAAATTCATCTGCTTTACGCAACTGAAATAGCAAAATCTCAGCATTTGTTAAGTTTTTTTGCGCAACCTGAAATTCCTCTAAATGAAGATCAATTTCCAGTATATCATGTTGCTTAGCTTTAGCTTTTGTCAATTTTTCTGAATTTTCAAAATCTTTGACAACAATTCTCCCCTTGTAATTTTCACTGTAAATTTTAACCAAGTTAGCCTTTAAAACAGTCAGCTCTATACCAAATTCATTTTCCACGAGGTACTTAGAAATACTTACTTCTTTCTTAATAATCCCAAAACCCGTCTCGTGAACAAACCCTACTTTTTCACCGATAAAGAACTCCATAATCAATAAAAAATGGATTTACGACTAAAAGGTAATAAATGGGAATAACCAAGGATGCTAACCAAAAAAAGACAATACCCAATTTCACTAAAAAATGTGCGTCATTTTCCATTGGTGCTTCTAAATAATAATTGACTTCATCAGCAATCATACGCTGAATCTTATCCTCTTCTTCCTCATCTTCTTCCATGTCTTTTAGTTTGCGCAACAATGAGCTATTATCCAAAACAACTTCTTTCAATGCTGCATAACCCTTATTTGACAAATCATTATAATCAGTGATATAATTGATGTTTTTTTGTCTAAATATTTTTCGCATGTAGTGTCTTTTCTGAACGCTTCTCACTCGAATTGCCAGAAAAAAACCAAAGCCCATTAAGTACCAATTATCAAATAAAAATCCTGAAACAATTAAAGTTAATGAAGAAACAAGAGAAAAAACTAACATAAATAAATCAGAGTTTTTAGCTACCAAAAGGCGAAGTAATTGCCCACCATCAAGAGGATCTAAAGGAAGAAGATTTATTATATTAAGTGCTAGAAAAATAATTGCAATTAGGAATAACATTTCATTGGCTTGTTGTGAAAAAACAACCAAAAACAAAAATCCAATTATCATCCCCGGAAATGGTCCCGCAGCCACAACCAACAGACTTTCAAGCTGTGAATACTTCTTTTTCTTTCCGTTAACAAAAGCGCCCATCAAAGGAACAAAAACCATTATAACATCTTGATAACCAAATTTTTTCATTAGTAAAAAATGACCGAATTCATGGACAATTAAGGCAATTACTAAAATTACTATGAATGAAATTTGATCGCTAAAGAAATAGGCAAAAGCGAGGATGAATAGTATCAAGGATGAAACAGTCGAGCGCCAAGAAAAATCTGATTTAGTTTCCTCCCGAATTGGTTTTTGAGGGTAAAAAAGCTCGTTATCGTTATTTTCCATAGAAGTACAAAGATAGTTTATTCAGCTGTCAATACGATAATCAATTATTAATTAGAAAAACAAAAAAAATTGCAGAGTGGCATATTGTTTGTAAATTGCATGATCAAAATAAAAATTATGAAAGCACTAAAAATTTTAACCGTAGGATTAGTAATGTTGAGTTCAACAATCACTTTCAGTCAAAAAACGGCTGAAGAAAAAGCAACCGCTCAAACTTCAAAAATGAAAACTGAGCTTGGTTTATCAGAAGAACAAACTGCTAGCGTTAAAGAAATCAACTTGGGAATTATTCAGAAAAACGAAGGCGTTATGAATAATGCAAGCTTTTCTGAAACTCAGAAAAAAGAAATCATCAAATCTAACAATGAAGCTCGCATGTCAATGCTAAAAAACGTTCTTTCCTCAGAACAATACACAAAACTTGAGCTAGCTATTGAAAAACGCAAAAACCAACGCTTAAAAACTAAGGTAAAAGCGAAAAAGGAAGTTAGAGAAATAAAAAAAGACTAAATTACAACATATCTTCAAAAAGAGACTATCCGTTTGGGTAGTCTTTTTTTATGCTGTTTCTGAAAAATCTTTCCGTAAACTTTGAACTATTTCTGAAATCGGTAAAATTTGTTTCGTAAACTCAATGGAAGGACCTGCGCACCAAACATTTTTATAAGTAGAGCTAAATGCTGCCTTTTCGAGTTTTTTCATTCCTTTTATAAAAGTGAGAGCTTTGAACCACTTTTTTATTCGCTTATTTTTTGACAAGAGTTTTTCTATCCAATTTTGAGTTGTTCCAATCTCCTTTACATACGGTGTATTTATAACCGTGCAAGGTGTCCCAGAAATTTTTGTCGTCATTGCAATATCCTTTGAACCATATTCCACACACGCATTCTTATATTCTATTGAAACGGGAGCCTCTTCTGTTGCAATAAAAATACTTCCCATAGATACGCCAGCCGCGCCAAGTTCAACCATTTTTTTTATTCCTTGGCCATCCCCTATTCCACCAGCTGAAATTATTGGAATTGTACAATTGGCAATTAAATTGGGGATTAATTGCTTATAGGATAGTTGGCCTGCATGTCCGCCTGCTTCTTTATTAACAGCAATGATAGCATCCGCACCTAATTTCTCTACTTTTAAAGCAAATATTAGATCTGTTACATCACAAAATACTTTTATTCCATGCTCATGAGCACGAATGATTGTTTCCTCTGGGGAACCCAATGAAGTAATAATAAAATCTACTCTCTCTTCGCAACAAACTTGCAATTGCTCTTTGTATTTAAAATTTGATTTATTAACAATTAAATTAATCCCAAATGGTTTATCTGAAAGAGATTTGATACTTCTAATCGCACTTCTTAATCCATCTGTTGAACGATAATTTAATGCAGGAATTGCACCGGTTATTCCAGATTTCAATGCCTCCAAAATCATTTTCTCATCGGACACCAAAAACATCGGCGCCATAATTACCGGAAATTCAATTCCCAATAAATCACACAGAGTTTGTCTTTTAGTAGTTTTCATGCGAGAAATGTTTGAAAAAAAGGTTTAATAAAATTGTATGTATAAAGATATAAGTAATTTTGTGACTGATTAAAACTCAATGATTACAAACTGGCTTGAAGCTTTTCGATTACGGACCATCCCATTATCCATTTCAGGAATTTGCATGGGCTCGTTCCTTGCTTTCAGCTCAGGCTTTAGCAATTATTCTCTTTTTATTTTTGCGTTAATCACCACCATTCTTTTCCAAATACTTTCCAACCTAGCGAATGATTTAGGAGACTCACTTAAAGGAACTGACAATGAGAACCGTGTAGGGCCCAAAAGAACAGTACAAGCAGGTAAAATAACCATTAAACAAATGCAAATTGCAGTAGTGTTAACTGCGTTTTTTTCATTAATATCCGCTGGATACTTGATTTTCCTTGCTCAAAAAAACATGAGTTCCGAAATGATTTATTCCTATATTTTATTAGCTGTTTTCTGCATTGTTGCTGCGATTACTTATACTGTCGGAAAGAAGGCTTATGGATATTACGGACTTGGTGATGTAATGGTTTTTCTATTTTTTGGATTAGTGGGGGTTATGGGTTCAAACACGCTTTACACCAAACAAATAGACTGGCTCATGGTATTACCTTCAATTACAATTGGCTTTCTAAGTACAGCTGTTTTAAATTTAAATAATATGCGTGATATTGTTAACGACGCAACATCTCAAAAAAATACTTTTGTAGTAAAACTGGGTCTTAAAAATGCCAAAATTTATCACATTATTTTACTTACTTCTTCACTTTTTTGTTTAGTTTTATTTGCCATTCTCAAGCAAAATTACTGGATAACAATCGGTTGTATACCATTCTTACCACTCATAAAACATGCTAAGTTTGTTATTTTAAATGAAGAGCCGGCAGCCTTTGATCCAGAGTTGAAAAAAGTTGCAATTACAACGTTTCTAGTTAGCTTATTAACCGGATTAGGATTACTTTTAGAATCCATGTAGGTTTAGAACTCTATTAGCCATAAAACTAGTAGGTTTTTCCCATTAAAGCGTGAAAATATAGTCTAACAAGATACTTATTGAATA
>JBIKQS010000306.1:0-3213 GCA_044349575.1 Crocinitomicaceae bacterium | reverse complement strand
TCATGCCATAGTTTGTTGCGGGAAGTGTTGATGCCAAATTGGGCTCCATTCGTGCCACCTCAAGGCCATTTAAAGATGCAGCTACAGAATCTCCAGGAGGAATACTTGTTGTGGTTGAAGTAAAAATAAAACGCAAATTATCAGGCCCGTCTATTGTGTCCATAATTCCTTGATTATCTCCCCAATTAATGACTGCATCTTGTCTGTCTGGCCCTTCATCTTTTAAACCGACATACATGTTGTCTGAACCATTTGATGTAAAAGTACCTACATCCATCCATTTGCGCCATCCGTCCGTTGAAAGTAAGCTTGTATTATATCCCAAATGAACTAAGCTAAGCGGTCTGGTTACCGGGGCTGTGGGATCATGACTTATGGACATTCTGGTAATATTATTTGGAATACTACCTGGGTTATAGATTCCCATTCCTCCTGTCGGTAGGTTTGTTGGAGTGTTTACGTTGGTAATACGAACTCGTTCTCGCGTTGCACCAATTATAGGGTTAATTGTATTTGAATTCGCATTGGTTGAAAGTAGAATTGGCTTTAATTCTTGGTTGTAGATAGCTGCTGTTCCGTTGGCATTTGCATTACTATTTCCAATGATACCTATACGCAAACCATCAGTTGCTGTTTCGCCTGTACCACTGCCGACTGCAATATTTCTATTGGTAAATTGTTGCCAAACGGATCATAGGTTGCTTAAACTATAGTGTGCTAATGATTGGGGCTCAACATAGGCAGGGTTATCTATACCGAAAGTATTTCCTAATCCAAAATTACCAATTCCCGTGAATCGAGCCACATGCAAGCCATCCAGATCTAAAGGGTTTGTTAAATCAGCTGCATCAATTGTAGGGTTTCCACCCGCAGCAGTAAATCTTAGTACCAAATCATCCGGACCTATTGGAGCTGAAGAGTTGTCAGACCAACTCAAAATGGTTTCTGTTTTATCTGTGCCTGCTCCCACTTTTCTCAACCCAAAATAAGAGAGGTCATCATTATCGGTAAATGTGACCCCTGTTTGCATCCATGGTCGGTAACCCCCGTTTTGTACTAATGTACCATTAGGTCCATTTATGTGTAATTGGGAAAAAGCCCCGCTTGTTGCACCTGTAAATAACGATGTTGCATAGTTTTGAGAAAAACCTAAAAGTAGGTACCCATTTCGCTGCCCTGCAAAACCATTAACGGGGTAATTGACAATTCCGTTTAGCTTCATGCGGTATTGGTCATTTGTTATTGTGTAAATTGGGCTGTTCCATTTTGTGCCGAAGATGTTGTTGATGCCACCAACTAATTGATTTCCAGCACGAGACCAATATTGAGTACTGTTTTGTCCTGAGGGAATCACTCCTCCTGGATCATTGACAGTGGGTACTTGTTGAGCTAAAAATTGAAATTGAATTAATGATACAAATAATAAAAATTTAGTTTTCATTTGTTGAGGTTTTACCTCATCAATTGAATAAAGCCTGAAATGTTTGTGTTGTTTATGCGGTAAAAATAAGTTCCCTCGGTGCAGTTTTTTCCTGAGTTGTCTTTTCCATCCCAGAAAGGGTTTATTCCGTTTGATTCGTAGATCAAATTGCCCCATCTGTTTACTACCACAATTTTATTGGTTGAAGTACCAAAATTTGGAAATGGGACGAAATCATTCACACCATCCCCATTCGGAGTAAAAACATTTGGAATTTGAATTTCGGATTCTATTAATTTCAAATCGTCAATGTACATATACGTCCATCTTGGATTTTCTAAAAAAGGAAAATTTTGAAATCTTAAAGTATCAGTACTCAATGTATCTTGGAAATTACCGATTGTCAAAAAACCTTCACTCCCATTAGCCATAAAATAAGACTCTAAATGAATCCAATTTGCAGTATCTTTGAAGTAAAATGGATTATAAAAGACACATTGCGGTTTGACATTTAAAGGGGCTGTTGTCTCACTTGAAACTGGAAAATCAGAAAAATAAACACCAAATTCACTTATTACCAAATCTGACATTTCTGCTACAGATATGTTTAATGATAATTTATATATTTTGCCATTCTCTAAAGTTGTCATCAATTTACCTTGAACATATTCCCACCAATAGTCTGAATTATGCCCAGAATCCCAATTTGTAAAAAATGCACCTAGATAACCGAAACCACTTACAGGTATTTGAGTACCGCAACAATTAAATTGTGTTCCCACAGACGATTGCTGAATTGTACCAATAAGTGAATCGTTATCAGCACAAGAATTAAAATAATCACTAGTGCCATAAGTTGGTGCTTTCCATCCGACGCATTTTTCTATTTCTTTCGGGTTTTGAAGTGGAGAACTTGGAGACTCTGGACAACTCGAATACTCTTCAAAATCACCGTTGTACACTAAATTCTGTTGAGCAGCAATAAGATGTATATAACAAACATAAACAATAAAAACAACAGGTTTTATCCTCGGTAAAAAACCGAGACTGAACAATGTGATATTTTTAAAAAAGTTCAGCAATTGATAAGTGTGATTAATAAAGTTACTAAAAAATACTCTCTTATTCTTTAACCTAAACGCAGAAAAGAGGAAAAAAAGGTGGGTGTAGTTGATTTTACATAGGCGGTGGGTTTAGGTGGTTGAAAATTAGTGCTTTGAAACAAGAACTGATGTAAGGTAAAACCCCCGATTTTTTAAGGGTTTACACTGAATTTTTTGTGCTTTTTTCATTTTATTAGTAATCGAAGGGATAATTTCCAGTTTTTAATGGTCCAAGTTCTAAAGAAAATGAGAAGTGTTTTTTCAGGAAAAAAGCGCAAAATCATTTAGTGAGCCGATAAAATCACAACACAAACTCACCTTGAAAACCGCTAAAACCAAGCTGGCATTCATTTTTGCTATGTTTTTATTCAAAAAGGAGGTGTGTTTTGCATAGCTATGTAGACAGAAAAAAATAGTACAAGTACTAGAAAATTTAGTAGAAGTACTATAAACATGTTATGTATTATCCAATTCTGCGAAGCCCAAAATAGGCACAATTACCACTATTTCCACCAAAAAATAGGTTTTGGAGCCTTGTTCACCTACCTTTGCCTAAAATTCTAGGATTTCATTCTTTTTGTGTCTTCGTAGAATAACAGCTATTTATGACATTTAAAGAACTCGATCTTTTAGAGCCGATCTTAAACGCTCTTGAAAAAAAAGGATATTCAAACCCAACACCTATTCAAC
>JBIKQS010000227.1:0-4441 GCA_044349575.1 Crocinitomicaceae bacterium | reverse complement strand
GACCTGACTTTGCAAATTCCAATACGCCAAAAGGTTTTAAATCAGCAAACAATGCATTGATTTCTTCAGACCTTCCTGTTTTCTCAATCGTTGTAAATTCAGGACTTAAAGAAAGAATGCGCGCATGATGTTGTCTCAATATTTTTTCTATATCTTCACCTTTGGTTAAATCCGTTGGAAGTTTATACAAAGCCAATTCTTGATAAACTACTTCTGCATCCGCATGATAAAAAGCTTTAAGCACATCGACTTGCTTTTCGATTTGATTTACAACTTTAATTACTTGCTCCAGATAGGTGTTCACTACAATGGTATAGCGATAAACTCCTGTAATTTCACATTCAGATGCTGTAATACTTTCAATGTTCAAATGCCTACGAGTGAAAATAATCGTGATTCGATTTAAGATACCGATACTATTTTCCGTAAATAGCGAGATGTTATACGTTTGCTCCATGTCTTTCACTTAAAATAATTTCTGAAACTGATGCTCCTGTTGGAACCATTGGGAATACATTTTCTTCTTGTTCTACGATTACCTCTAATAAATAACTTTCTTGACTGTTCAACAACGTGATTAATCCAGCTTGGAGTTCTTCGCGAGCAGTTACTTTATGTCCATGAATACCATATCCCTCAGCAATTTTTAAGAAATTAGGGTTTTTAATATCCGTAAATGAATAGCGTTTGTCGAAAAACAACTCTTGCCATTGACGAACCATTCCCAAAAAGTTGTTATTCAAAATAACAATTTTAACAGCTGCACCACATTGTAAAATAGTTCCAAGTTCTTGAATAGTCATTTGAAAACCTCCATCACCGATAATTGCAATAACCTCCTTTTCTGGTGCACCGAGTTTAGCGCCAATAGCAGCTGGTAGGGCAAATCCCATTGTTCCAAGCCCACCTGAAGTGATATTTGTTTTCGGAAACTGATATTTGAAATAACGCGATGTAATCATTTGATGTTGACCTACATCCGTAACTACAATTGCATTTCCTTTTGTTGTTTCTGAAATTAAATTCACCACTTCTGACATCTTTAATTCAGTACTTTTGGGATTGGTCGCATCAAGAATTACTTCCTCAATTTCTTCTTGTTCTAATTTTCTAAATTCCTGAATCCAAGCATTGTGAGATTTTTGTTGAACTAATTTAGTTAAAACAGATAAAGCTTCTTTCGCGTCTGTATGTACTGCTAAATCGGCTTCTATAATTTTGTTTAGTTCTGCTTTGTCAATGTCAATATGAATAATTTTAGCTTGCTTGGCATAACGAGAAACATCTCCAGTTACACGGTCGTCAAAACGCATTCCAATGGCAATTAGCACATCACATTCGTTGGTTAACACATTAGGAGCGTAGTTTCCATGCATTCCGAGATATCCTACATAATTTGGATGATCAGCAGGAAAAGCGCCTAGACCTAGCAAGGTTGAAGCAACTGGAATTCCTGATTTTTCAACAAATTGAAGTAATTCATTTTCTGCTTCCGATAGTAAAATACCTTGACCAATTAATAGATACGGTTTTTTTGCTTGATTTATTAGTTCATCGGCTCTTTCTAATTGAGCGTGATCTACTTTAGGTTTAGGAACATAACTTCTAACAGAAGCACATTTTTCATAAGAGAAATCCATTTTGCCAAATTGAGCATCTTTCGTGATATCAATCAAAACCGGACCAGGTCTTCCCGTTGATGCAATATAAAATGCACGGGCAATTGCTACCGGAATTTCCTCTGCTTTAGTTACTTGAATATTCCATTTGGTAACTGGCATTGAAATTCCAATTACATCTGTTTCTTGAAAAGCATCTGTTCCCAATAAATGAGATGCTACCTGTCCTGTAATACAAACGACTGGAGTTGAATCAATTAATGCATCAGCCAAGCCTGTGATCAAATTGGTTGCTCCGGGTCCTGAAGTTGCGAAAACAACCCCTGTTTTTCCTGAGGCTCTTGCAAAACCTTGAGCGGCATGAATAGCTCCTTGTTCGTGACGAACGAGAATGTGATTGACGTCATTCTTAAAATCATACAATGCATCGTAAATCGGCATGATTGCACCACCCGGATATCCAAAAATTGTATTTACATCTTCTGCGAGAAGGGAACGTATAACAGCTTCAGCGCCTGAAATCGATAAATTCTTCATATTCATTTATAAATCAGTTATACAGCCTAATGAAGCACAGGATACTTGCTTCGCATATTTATACAAAACACCTGATTTCACCTTGAGTTCAGGTTGTTTCCAGTTCTTTTTTCTAGTAACCAATTCGTCATCAGAGACTTCGAGTACTAAACAGTTTTTTATTGCATCAATAGTAATCATGTCATCGTCTTTGACTAAAGCAATCGCCCCTCCATCAAATGCTTCGGGAGAAATATGACCAACAACAAATCCATGTGTTCCTCCCGAAAAACGGCCGTCTGTAATTAAGGCCACAGATGAACCTAATCCAGCGCCAATGATAGCAGAAGTTGGCTTTAACATTTCAGGCATTCCAGGTCCACCTTTTGGTCCGCAATAGCGAATAACAACTACATCACCAGCTTTAACTTTTCCTTCTGAAATACCATTTATAGTTTCAAATTCATTATCAAAAACCACGGCGGGACCACGAAAATATTCGCCTTCTTTTCCTGTGATTTTTGCAACCGAACCTCTTTCAGCTAGGTTTCCAAATAAAATCTGAATATGGCCAGAATTTTTGAGTGGTGATTCAAGTGGAACAATTACTTTTTGTCCTTCAAGAAGAGAGGGAGCCTCGGCTAAATTTTCAGCAAGAGTTTTTCCAGTTACTGTCAAACAATCTCCATGTAGTAAGTTTTTTTCTAATAAATATTTCATGACTGCCGGAGTTCCTCCAATGCGATGAACATCCTCCATTAAGTATTTTCCACTCGGTTTTAGGTCAGCAAGTAAAGGAATACGATCACTTATTTCTTGAAAATCAGATAGTTTTAAAGGTACTCCAACTGAATGTGCCATTGCTAAAAGGTGTAACGTAGCATTGGTAGAACCTCCGAGTGCTGAAACCATTACCATGGCATTTTCAAATGCTTTGCGCGTCATGATATCACTTGGTTTAATGTCTTTTTCTAACAATAAACGAATTGCACTCCCTGCACGCAAACATTCTTGTTGTTTATCTTCACTTGTTGCAGGATTTGATGAACTATAAGGTAAACTCATTCCCAATGCTTCTATTGCTGATGCTAGTGTATTTGCTGTATACATTCCACCACAAGCCCCCGCACCTGGACATGCATTTTGAATAATTCCTTTGTAGTCTTCGTCTGAAATAGTTTTGGCAATGCGTTTACCTAAAGCTTCAAAAGCAGAAACGATATTTAAACTTTCACCTTTCCATTTACCGGAATGTATGGTTCCTCCGTATACCATGATTGAAGGTCTATTTAGTCTCCCCATTGCTATAACAGAACCGGGCATGTTTTTATCACATCCCATAACGGCTATGATTCCATCGTACCACTGCGCGCCAGTAACGGCCTCGATAGAGTCAGAAATTATATCTCTGGAAACTAATGAATAGCGCATTCCATCTGTTCCATTTGCCATGCCATCACTAACACCTATTGTGTGAAATGTAAGTCCTACTAAATTAGAGGCTTGCACACCCATTTTTACGGTTTTGGCAAGGTCGTTCAAATGCATATTGCAAGTGTTTCCTTCGTAACCGCTAGCCACTATACCTACTTGCGCCTTATTCATGTCGGCATCTGATAATCCAACACCGTACAACATAGCTCGTGCTGCCGGTTGTGTTTCGTCTTGGGTTAAAGTTTTACTGTATTTATTTAGTTCCATATTAGAGATAAAATTCTTTATATTCGTTAAATGCTACTCTTCGCTTGTATTTTCGTTGAATGAGTTGGCTGTTTGAATCTTCCCATTTCATTGGAAATACATGCTCATTGAATTTACCAATGCCGATAACTTCTGCTGCTGTTCCACAAAAGAATGCGATGTCTGCACTGTAAATTTCTTCAGGTTTAAACAAGCGCTCTTCTACTTCAATTTCCAATTCTTTGGCTATTTCAAAAACGGTTGCTCGCGTAATCCCCGATAAGATGTTTCCCAGTGGAGCAGTGACTAATTTACCATCTTTTTCATAAAAGAAATTCGCTCCCGGACCTTCAGCTATAAATCCATTGATATCTGTTAACAACGCTTCATCAAATCCTTTTTGTTTAGCTTCAGTTGTTGCCAAAATGCTATTTGTGTAATGGCCAACTACTTTTGCTTGAACATGACAACTTTTTGGATTTGGTCTTTGATAAGAAGATAGCATAACATTTAAAAGGTTATCTCCAAGGTATTTACCCCATTCCCAGGCCATCATTACTAAATGTACTTCATTGGTCGGGGTAAGAGACATGTTCGCACCAAGATAAACTAAAGGTCTGATATAA
>JBIKQS010000032.1:0-12850 GCA_044349575.1 Crocinitomicaceae bacterium | reverse complement strand
ATTGTAAATTAGTGACTCCTGCCCTAACTTTTACAAATTCTTTAAAGCCAATTTGGATACCCGCGTGTGGATCAATAGAGAAAGGTTTAGCACTTATTACTGTATTTCTTCTACCATCTGTTGTAATGTCAAAATCTATTTCTCCACCAATTGTAAACCCATTTTTAGTTAATGGAAGATTGCCCGCTACACCTAGAATCATTTTAGGCAAGGTCAATTCAAGTCCATTTTGAGGAATTTCATTTCCAGTATTTAAAAACACATTTTTTGTCTCTTCATCGAGTGAAAAAGTCCAAGCGTTGAATGTTGATGTTGCATCTCTAAGCATTGCTCCAAATTTCAATTTAGAGTTTACTTGATATTGCCAACCTGCATCAATGCCAAACCCCCACGAGCGAGCAAAGTCACCTACTCTACGATAAATTATTTTTGAGGATCCCCCCAATGTCATGCCTTCAATAGGAAGTTTACGAGCATAGGAAAAAATAAAAGCATAATCACCAGCAGAAAAGGAGGAAACATTGTCGTAGTTGATATTTCCATTGTTATCAATTAATTGCGTAGTATTAGGTATGTCATCCACACCAAATCGAATGGCAGTGAAACCAAGTGCGCTTTTTTCGTTGATTGTGTGGGCTAAACTCAACTGATCGTAATTCGCAATTCCAGCAAAATATTCAGCATGCATAAAACTGACTTCCATCCACTTATTTACTCCCATCAATCCAGCTGGATTCCAATAAGATGAACTTGCTCCTGAAGTTTGAGCCACAAATGCATTTCCCATCCCCAAGGCATCCGCACCTACTCCTATTGCTAAAAATTCATTGGAATATTTTGGGGCAATTGTATTTTGCTGAGACCTGAAAAAGGAAACACAAAAAAGCACGAACAATAGAGAAATTTTTAATTTCATTTGGAAAGTTTTATTAACTATAACAACCCATTTTTCAAAAAATTGTGTACTTTTCCCATCAATTGTAAAATTAAACTAAAATTGCGAATTTTTCTTCAAAAATGAAAATTTTAAAACATCCTATTTTTAATATTCCTAACTTGTTGACTGCATCCAATTTTTTATGTGGAATTTTAAGCATCGTTGCATGTTTTGCGGGAAGAATGGATTATGCCTTGGTTTTAATTTTAGCCGCAATGATTTTTGATTTTCTAGATGGATTTGTAGCTCGATTATTGTCAATTTCTAGTAATTTGGGTAAACAATTAGATTCACTTGCAGATATTGTTTCCTTTGGCGTGGCACCTGGAGTAATTATGATGTTCATGATTGCTGTTTACATTCAAAGTTTTCAAATGTTTTTTAACCAGGATTTAGATGCCTTATCCTTCATACAATACCAGTCTCAAAGTTGGTTAAATGCGCTCTTTCACGACATCCCAAATGATTTTGATGCTTCTATAAAATACCTTCCTCTGTGTGGATTAGTTATCCCCTTCTTTTCAATTTTCCGACTAGCAAAATTCAATATTGATGAACGGCAATTAGATAGATTTATAGGGATTCCAACTCCCTTGAATACATTGTTCTTCATGTTTTTCCCTCTTCATTTTCTTGTGAATTACAACACATGGACTGATACCTATACAAGTCCGTTTGGTTTCATGTTTGAAGCATATACCGTTGCAACTATTTGCCTTCTTTTTCCTCTGCTTTTAGTAGCTGAAATACCTCTGATGGCTATGAAATTCAAATCGTTTGACTGGAAAAACAATCAATATCGTTACCTATTGTTGATAAGTTCAGTAATAGTAATTCCCATTTTTCTTGTTTGGTCAATACCAATCATTGTATTTTTGTTCATACTTTTATCTTTACTAGAAAACATTTATTCTAAAAAAGCAACGCTATGAAATTTAAAGCTGAAATTGATGTTATGCCCTTGGACGCATTGTTAGATCCTCAAGGAAAAGCAGTTAGCAATTCAATGACAAATATTGGACTTCCTGAAATTGAAGGAGTTCGAATTGGAAAACACATTCGTTTATTCCTAGAAGCTGACAATCAAGCTGTAGCTGAACTTAAAGTAGATGAGGCATGCAAAAAACTACTTGCAAATCAAATAATGGAAAGTTACAAGTTTGAAGTAACTCCTGCCTAATCAATTATGTTTGGGAACCAGATTGCAGGATCCGATTCTCATCAAGGCACTCGCTTTTTTTCGTCTTATAATCCAAAAGAAAATGTTGAAAACACAGAAGCGTTTCTTTGTGCATCTACCGTTGAAATTGAAGAAGCACTTAATCTTTCGTTTACATCTTTCCAATCTTTTGTGCAAGCTAGTGCTCGTAGTCGAGGCAATTTACTTCATTTGATAAGAAATGAGCTTCAGAAATCAAAAAATGAAATTCAACACGCTTATTGCAAAGAAAGCGGCCTTTCAAAAGATAGATTCGAAATAGAGTTTAATCGAACCATAAATCAACTAGAATTATTTGCTGAGTATTTAATCCATTCATATTCTGATGTTGTTTCTGAAACACCTGAAAACAGAATCTTATCTCAACCCAAGTTGGTCAAAAAAAGAATGGGTATTGGTCCTGTTTTAGTATTTGGCGCTAGTAATTTTCCATTAGCCTATTCAACCATAGGAGGCGATTCAGTAGCTTCATTTGCAGCGGGTTGTCCGTTAATTGTAAAGGCACATCCTTTTCATCCCGAGACAAGTTATCGCGTTGGTCAAGCTATTCAAAAAGCCATTTCGCATACTGAATTTCATCCCGGTATTTTTTCACAGCTTTTTGATGACGGACATGAAGTAGCAAAAACACTCATACTAGATTCAAGAATCAAAGCTATAGGTTTTACAGGGAGCACAACTGGTGGAAAAACATTGTTGGAACTAGTTAACAAACGAGAAATACCTATTCCACTTTTTGCTGAAATGGGAAGCAGTAATCCTGTTTTTGTATTCCCAGAACTTTTGAAAGAAAAAACGGATGAATGGTCAAATCTTTTTGCCAAATCAATAACGAACGATGCCGGACAATTTTGTACGAAACCGGGAATTTTCTTCGTTCCTGAAAATCAAGACGGAAAAACATTTGTTGAGCAATTGATTGAAAAAACTCTTTTGGAACCCTCATTTACAATGCTGCACCCATCCATACGTACTTCCTTTGAAAAGAAGAAACAAGAACGACATATGGAAAGTGGAGGGATTTTAGTTGAAAAAGAAGGATTTTTAGAATCACAACATGGACGACAAGCAATACTGGTATCTTCAATTGAATCTTTCGCGAAGAATAAATCTATTCAAAATGAGGTTTTTGGTCCATTTGCGCTTGTTTTATTTTACACTAAGAAATCAGATTTGTTTGAAGTAACTAGCTTATTGGATGGCCAATTAACTGCATCTATTCTTTTATCAGATAATGAGCATGCTCAGAATCATGATTTTATTTTTGAATTAAGTCAAAAAGTTGGAAGAATAATTAAAAATGGTGTGCCAACTGGTGTTAGAGTCTGTGATAGCATGCACCATGGAGGTCCTTTTCCAGCCACAACAGATTCTCGTTTTACCGCCGTAGGAACCGATAGTATTCATCGATTTACAAGACCGATTGTTTATCAGAATTGATATCCACATACAATACAATCAATTTGCTTTCTTATCGTATTTTACTACAAACTTCGCTATCAAAGAATGCTTTACAGGGAATCATTGAGTTTTCTCAAAATCATATTTAACCGTTGTTAAAATATAACTATTCAATCCGATGCCGTTTAGTGCAAATTTCTTCATTTTTTCGACATGCAAACTGCCTGCACTTTGATAACTATACGTGATCGGGTGCGATGAATTTTTAAATATAATTTTGATATAATCCTGACCGATCTTAAAGTAAATTACATTTGAATTCCCACCTCGATTTTGGTACTTTTGCATTGTAGAATTAATTTAAAGTTTCATTTTTCTTTATTCCTTACTTTACTAAATAAGTACTAAAATGCATGTTGATTTTTCAGTAGAAATAGAAAAAATTACAACATGTAAGGTAGCTAGCGGAAAAAAGCCTAAGTAGTAATGAGTTTTGAAATTTAGGCTATAATTTGGCCAATTAAAAAATAGTATATGTACTAGAAATTTGTAGTAATTGTACTAGTTATCAAGGTCGAAAAAATGCATGTATTGCTCTATATTTGTAATAAATAGAAATTAGTGTTAATAAACCAAAAAAATCACAAGCCCCTAAGCTGTTTATATTTGAAAAACTTTAAAAATTTATACTATGGCATTTAATGGAGACGAAGGGTCGGTTGTTACCCTAGCAGATGCGTCCAGATGGACAGCAAATTACAGAAAAACAATTCCTACGGGAGAAATTATTGCACAGTTCGTAGGTAGAGACAAACTTCTTGAAATTCTTGACCAAGAGGGTTGTATGGGTATTCGCTTTTACTACGGCATCGGTGATGATGGTAAAAAGAACCTAATCGCTGTTGGAGCGGGAAGTGACGAAAATGATATGGTGGACGGCGTGATTTTAGAGCGGTTCTTAATTTGTCCACCAAGGTGCTCAAGTCGAAATTCACTTAATTCGTAATACTTGAATTTAGAATTAGTAAGCAATACTTTAGGTTATATAGGAATCGGAAGCACGTGTCTTCCGATTTCTTTGTTGCTATTTGTTTTTAAACGTGAAATTAAATATATCGACAAACTGCTACTTGTATTGGCAATTGAATACGCAGTGCTAAATATAATTTCCATGATCATATTTACGTTCACAGAAAATGAACAAAGTGTGTTAATTGGAATTCATTATTTTTTTGAAACTATTGTTTTATCTATTTTCTTTTTGAAAATACTTTCAAGGAAACAGATAGCTTTAGCGGTAATTTTTATTATTACTGGATCAATTTTAAATATCCTTATTACCAATTACTTGGGAGGATTTAATATTAGTAAATACATTACTATTTTCTCACACACTATACTTTTTATTTTATCACTGAATTTCATTCTTTTAACATACAATCAAAATCTGAGTAGAAAACTTACTGATAGTGGTCATTTTATTATAGGAACAGGTGTACTTTTTTTTACGGGAATACAATACTATTTTACACTTTTTGAGTCTTATGTTCGATTAGACTCATTGGATATTTATTATTATCTCTGGCCAATATTTCAGATAGCTGGTATCTTGTACTATTTGATTTTTACGTATGGATTATGGAAATTAAAAAAATAATTATCATCTCAGTTATTTCAGGAACGGCATTTACCTTAGGGTTGTTATTGGTAATTATTGGGCTTGTATTTTCATATCGAAAAAAACGAATTCTTCAAAACAAAGAGTTCGAGATGGAATTAAAAAATAAAGAACTTGAAATGATGAATGCTGTGGTTCAAGCCCAAGAATCAGAGCGAACAAAAATTGCCAGAAACCTTCATGATGAAGTCGGTTCGATACTTTCAATGGCGCAGCAGAATCTAAGTGCAGTAATTCAGCAAGTCCCCAATAATTCTCCTTTCAGAGAAGATGTGGAATTTACCATGGATGTTCTAGAGCAATCAGTAGCTAAAATTCGATCAATTTCACATGGAATGTTACCCCATTTTCTCGTGAAATTTGGGTTAAAAAAATCTCTACAGCGGCTCATTGATCAAACGCAAAAAACT
Organism: Crocinitomicaceae bacterium; assembly: GCA_044349575.1. Lineage (GTDB taxonomy): Bacteria > Bacteroidota > Bacteroidia > Flavobacteriales_D > Crocinitomicaceae > UBA952. Next base: position 7,205 of record JBIKQS010000032.1, on the reverse strand, counting down.
TTGGGAAATCCTTGCTCCTTCTTTACCTCTATTGAAGACGATTTAGTTTTGGATAAAGAGGCAGAAATTCATTTTTACTCGATTTCTTTAGAGCTTTTAAACAATCTGATGAAACATGCTCGACCGCAATCTGTGAATTTATTTCTTGAACTTAGATCCAACCATTTGTATCTAAAAATGAGACACGATGGGGTTGCTATAAGCCAGGCAGATTACGAGTACCTTCTTCATCATGGAGACGGCATGGGATTGGAATCTGTTTCACATCGACTGAAATTAATTGCTGGAGAAATACAATTCCAACGAAATGCTCTTGGTGGCACTATCGAACTAGCTATGCCTTTATCTGAATCCATTAAATTAACTACACATGAGGAAATCCAAATACCGTAAACCAGATCATATTGTGAGAGTTGCCATTGTTGAAGATCATACGGTGGTTAAACAAGCCTTGGTCTTATTATTGAAAAAAGAACCAAACGTAGTTGTTGTTTTTCATGCTGAAAATGGAGAAGAATTTCTAGCCAAATTACCAAACCACGAAATTGATATTGTATTACTTGATTTAGATATGCCTGTTATGGATGGCAGGGAAACACTGAAAGTATTGCGAACGGATTACCCACAAATAAAAGCAATTATATTAAGCATGCACGAAGACCCTTGGATTGTTTCTGAATTGATTCGTGAAGGTGCTCGCAGTTATTTAAAAAAGAATTGCTCTTTTGATGAAATGATCAACGCCTTATTTGATGTAAAATTTAAAGGAAGTCATACAACTGAAGTTGTTGAAGAAGCTTTGTTTTCGGAGCATGAATTTCGAATTAAAAATGAGGAAAATATTATTCGCTTAAAATTATCAGCAAGAAATATGTTGATTTTGAAAATGATTTGTGATGGAAAAACCAGTGAGCAAATTGCCAATAAAATGAATCTTTCCAAAAAATCTATTGATGCCATTCGTGCTGAATTATTAAAACGCATCGGTGCCAAAAACCCCATTGAACTAGTTCGAAAAAGTATCCTTCTTGGGTTGTATAAGGCTCGGACAGATACACAAATTCTGGAAGAAGAACTTTTAGAAAAACTTGAAAGGAATGAGCGTAAATATTCCAACTTAAAAAATGATCAATCAGATGATACGAAATAAAATTAGTACTTATACTATTTTTTACTAGTACTTATACTATTTTAGCAAAACTGAAAACCTTTTATTTAAAGTGTTTTAATGTAAATGAGCCAAATTACTTAATATATCGTGATAAACTTATTGTTAGCTTCATACTAAAAACAAGTTTAAATGACAAAGTTTCGTTTAAATAATGGTCGGTTTAACACGAATAACGATCATGAAGTTCACCAAGAGACTTGTTTCTATTTCAATGAACTAAATCAATATGTAGAGTTAGGTGAGTTTGTATTTTGCTCTACCGCTTTGCAAAAGGCTCGAGATCTTGGATTTGTACATGTGGATGGGTGCAAAATTTGTTGTTTAGCATGTCATCGGGGGCAGTTGTAATATAGAATTGAAAATCCCTAAAGAACATGCGTATTAAATTTAGTTGACTTGATAACAAACTAGTGGAAGCGATCTTAATAAGCCATTATAAATAAGGGGCCATGGCAATAAAGAAGCAAAAAAATTAAAGAATTAAGCTTATAAACTACAAAAAGATGCTGCATACAAGCCAGCCTTTGGGAAACCGAGGTTGGTTTGTTTTTTTTTTGAGGATTCAGCTAAAATGAAGGGATCAATACTGTCCTAGTTAAACAAATAGCGATTTTTATAGTGCGATTTTGGGACAATACTTTTTCTTGAAATAAATACACGTGTTTTGAATATTTAAACGGCGAAATATCTGAAGTACAGATTAAGATCTTTCGAAAGATAACAGGCCCAAAAGGAGAAAGATTGAATTTTGATTGATCTTACTCTTCTATAGCCTTCTTTGATTTTCTATAAAGGTAACTGTCGTATATAAATCTTTTGGCAAATCGAACTTGTTTATCTGAATTGATCAGTTTTTTGTACACGTTAGCATTTACGCCAAAATACTCATAGCAAGAACCATCCGTGAAAGTGATTTCCAAAAGTAAGCCCTTGTGTTTAAAATCAGCTATTCCACATTCCATAATCATTTTTTGATATTCAGCAAGGTTAGCCTCTTTTGTTTCGGGTGCTATACTCACAAGAAAATGATAACCGTCTGTTACTTGTCGACCCATAATATTAGCCTCCTCTTTCAACGGATCATCATCCTGAAATTTATCTGGATGCCATTGTTTAACTAGTTTTCTATAGGTTAATTTCAAAGTTGTCAAATCAATTTCATTTTCAATTTGAAATAACTTTTTGTATTCGTTGATTCGTTTCATTTATTGTTTTTGTATGCCGAACTGAAATAAGAGTCAGACAAGCATATTTAATTTATGTAAATTTCAAATTGCCCTTAAACAGTATATTACTATAAAAAACAAAAACCCTTGGAAACTTGATACTTCCAAGGGTTCTCTATTCCTCCAGCCATAGAGGCGTGTCTTTGTGCTTCAACATCCATTATTACTGGAATAAGCTATATCTCATATCAACTTCTTTATTCTAGTGGTACAAAAGTAACAAAAATATTGGATAAAAGGGCTGGTATCTTTGATTTTTATATTTGATCTTTTCCTCGAGTAAAGAAAATAGTGCGCATAAGACGTTTAACTACTTGCTCTTATTCAACCAAAAAAATTTTAATTAATTGATGTATAAATGAAATAGGTAGATTTTTTTGTCATAAAATGAATTAACCGGAAAACGGTTTCACAGATCACAAACTTCTTACATATTACAAAACTCCTTCCTCAACTTATCATGTTTGTCAATAGCCAGGAGTGCAATTTACAAGCTATGGGCTAGCAATGATTGAAGTATTCGCTTTAAATAATATATGTAAATACATATAATTTTATGAAAAATCTCATTAATATATGCAATAACATATAAAATTGTATATTTGTATACATTTATATCTCAAAGCATATAATGAAGCGAGTAGCAGAATTTGTAAAAGAGCGACGAAAGGAAGCAGGATTAACACAACAAGAATTTGCTGAACGTGTGGGTGTTGCTTTAACGGTTGTTCGAAAAATTGAACAAGGGAAAACAAATCTCAATATGGACAAAGTAAATCTGGTGCTCAAAATGTTTGGTCATGAATTGGCTGCGGTGAGTATGAAAGAAGTAAATAGTTCTGAATCATGAGACAAGCAAAAGTATTTTATCAAGATTGTCTTGCCGGAACAATATTTCTTAATTGAGCGGGTGTAGGAATCTGCGGAAATTACAGAATCTCAATTTCAACTTGTTAAAAGTAAAGCCCTTTTATCATAAACTAAAACATATTTATCCCTTTTATCTACTAAATACCCAAAAAAACGTAAATTTATCTATCCATTATTGAAATGACAGATCAGGATAAAGTATATAAATTAGCGAATGACGAAAGGTATTTTTCTCAGGTGTATAATGAGTATAAGGATTATTCCTTGCGGTTTTTGAGAAAAATGTATAATGATGATGATCTGCTTAAGGACATTTATCAAGATGCTACGATTGTCCTTTATGAAAATGCAAAAAAATCGAATTTTAAATTAACCTGCTCCATTCAAACGTATTTGAACTCTATTTGCCGAAATAGGTTACTAGTATTGAGAAGAAATAAGGTTAAACCGATTATTGTTTCAGATGATTTTGATCCAAATATCTCAGATTGGTTTGTTGATGAAAAATATGATGAGGAGAAAGAGGCGCGATTAACTGCAATTGAAAATGCTTTATTAAAAATGAAGGAAGCAGGTGGTCAATGTTATCAGATATTAAAAATGCAATACTTTGAGCGATTTAGTATGGGTAAAATAGCTCAAATCTTAGGAATGAAAAACGAAGATAGCGCTAAAAGTCAAGCATCAAAATGTCGTTCCAAATTGAAGAAATCAGTTCTTATTTAAAGATTTGAAATGAAGTCAATAGAAATATTCAAACAAATCATTTCCAATCACATACCGGAATATAAATCCAGTTTGGACGAAGCCGTATTGCGCGATGTGAAGTCTTTATTTTTTAATGATGACTACCAGAATAGTAGTTATCAAACATTGGGCAATTCAAATGGGGTTGTATCTTATGGTCTTGATGTGGATTCTGATTCTGAAATAAACGAGCTTACATTAAAACAGCAATTGCAGTTTAAAGAAATAGATTTAAACCAGATTATTGTTGAATTTCTTGCGGATCTATCACTAACATACATTGAAGACCCTGAATCATCAGATCCCATTATTTCGCTTCTTCTTACCAGTAATAATTCTGAATTTCTTGAGCAACTTGAATTTGCAAAGGAATTAAAACAAGCCTTTCATAGAATTGAACGACAGGAAAAGAAGGCGCAACTAAAAAAAGTTGAGGAACAAGACGAAGATGAGGTTATTCTGGCAGCATTTCAACGAATTGAAAGAGTAGAAAAAAAGAATCAGCTCCAAGATTTGGAGGAAGCTGAAGATTTAAAACCTACAGGTTCTGGTTTCGTTGCTTATTCTCCAAATGAAGGATTGAATGAAGAATATCAACTCAACAAGTCGGTCGCATCAAAAAATCAAATACCCTGGAAATTCATTATTCGAGTTGCAGCAGTTCTTATTTTAGTGCTCATACCAGTTGGTATATCAATTCTGTTTTTTGGAGATGATGAAACAACTGTTGGAGTAAGCAAAGGGCCTAAACCAAAAGGTGGTAAAAACATCATTTATGCTGAAACTGGTGATTTATCAGAATTAAAGGAAATTGAATTACCACATTTAAACAACCTAAATTTCAGCACTCAAATAGACAAAAAAAATAAAACTCAAGGGTATGTCAACACAGAAAGTAAAATCGCTATTTCTATAATTTTCAATGGCGATCAAATTGCATATCTCGATAAAAAAATAACGCTCTTAGATTCAAAAATAAAGGAACTAAAAACTAAAAACATTAAGGATAAAGTAGCGACCTTAAAATCTTTATCCGAAATCTCTTCAAAGTGTAGACTTGATAAACAAGCATTAGAATTAAAAAATTTCACCTATGAGTTCGATAGTAAAAACTTTAAACTAACGATTTATACTAAAAACAAAATAGACCCTAAAAAACTTAAGGTCTATTCAATTAGAAATAATGATGAATCAATGTCTTATATCCTAAAATTATTTGACAAATATTTCTCATTGTCAAAAAGAAAGGGTTCCCTTGTCGTAATTACAAACCAGGAACTTCTTGATGAATTAGAGGAAATTGATTAATTATCAGTTTAAAGTAGGATTAATACTATCAAATAATGAATGAAAGGCAGTATCTGCATCTTGCTGCCCGTAAACAATTTTCATAGTCGCCGGAAAGTGACGGTCATACATATCCCAACCAACAAACAAATAGGTTTTTATTGTCTCGTCACTGATTAAATCCTCTGAATTGTGAATAAAGCAGGTTTTTAAGCGTATCGAGCCATCTCTAAAGTCTAACTCAAGAGCTCCGAAATAAGAGATGCTGTTAATCAAATGAAAAAACTTAGCAACTTCCATTCTTTTGTTCTCAGGCACTTTAATTGGCGAAATGCATAAAAACTCTACTAAATTCTTCTCGTGATTAAGTACTACATAGCAATCTACATTACCAGAATGTAAAGCAACTCCTAGCTTAATTACATCCCGATTTTCAGTTTCTGATAACTTTTCGAAGTTTAATTTTTCTTGAGTTAACACTCGTGAAATCTGATCTGTAATTGATTCATTTTTCTTTGATGATTTAAATAGTCTCATAATTTTGATTTTAGTTTATAAATAACATTTTTGACAAGCAGTTCTTCTCATTGATATTGCATCAGATTCATACACTTCGTGAATTTCAGTACTGCAGTTATTCAATCCAGAGCATCTACTCCGCAAGTGATATGCGTATGATTTTGGCCCTTTACATATGAATACTACGGCATCTTTTTTACTAGATTGATTTATCGAATTTTGTGCACTGTTTAAGTGATTGTTTGTGCCATTTGGAAGAAAAGTAAATGATAAAAGAACTAATCCTACTAGGCCAATTGCAAGTGTTTTCATGTTTAAATTGATTAAAGATTAATAATTGTAATAGTAATACTGTCTTGGTTGGGTATAGTATGTATTGTTATAGGTTGAATTATAATATGAATTATTGTAGTAAGTTGAATTGGTGTTGTAATAATTATTGTTGTAGTGCTTAGTTCCTGTTTGTCCCGTATATGGATTCACATTTGGATAGGTACTCCAGTTGTCGTAAACCGTATTATTTGGACTTGTTCGGTAATGTGGTTGAACATAGGTTCCATTACTTCGGTAATAGCCATTTACATAAACAGTTTGTTGTGCAAAGCTAAATTGTGCAATAAATGCAAGTGCCAAGGTAAAAAATAACTTTTTCATAATTTTAAAATTTAAAGGTTTCTATCTATTTATATCAGTTTCTTAAAAAGGTAACCGAGGTTTATTATTTTTTCTTAGTTAAAAAATAAATTACCCAAAGAATTCCTGGAATTGTATACCACATCATAAAGTTGAAAGGAATCATTCCGTCCTTGGTTGATCGAACCAACGGATCATATGTTAAAAGATAAGTTGTTGTGAGAAACATAAATGTTGCGATGACTGTTACTATTATTGCAGCTAATTTCATAATGTACATTTTTGGATTAGTTTGTAAAGTTTCTTTGATCTTTGTCCTCGATATCATCAAAAAGGTCTGATTTTAAAGATCCCATGTACTTCTTGGATTCATAATTCCTGATTGAGCGAGACATTTGATCCATCATGCTTGAATAATTTTCCTTACTAAATGAGATAATATTTTCTCTTCGAATATTTAAATTGTCCGAAGCACTAACGGCATCTAGATCTGCCCCAAGGAAACTGAACGTCCATTTTCCGGTTGTATCCAATTCCTTAATTGTTTCTGCAACTAAATTTCGAGAGTAAAATTTTGATGCATTTTCGCCACCGTCCGTTAAAATTACCATCACTACGGAAGCTAAGTCCTCCCTAATTTCCGCATCATAGGTTCTTCGAATAGCTTCTATGGATTTTCCGATACCATCCAATAAAGCCGTTAGTCCTCCCGGACGATAGGTATCTCTAGACAGGTATTGTATTTCCTCAAT
>JBIKQS010000028.1:0-14215 GCA_044349575.1 Crocinitomicaceae bacterium | reverse complement strand
TTTCCATTGAATACAGCTGCTAAAAGAGCATTCATTATATCCGAATTTTTAGCAACGCGATATATATTAATTTTGATAGATTTTACTTTTGGATCTAATGCTGATTCGCGAAGTAAATCAATCACGTAGTCAAACTTTTGAAAAGGAAAATGTATTAACACATCCTTTTTAAGGATACTTTGTATTATTCCTTTATCAGATTTTAAGTCATGATGTTCACAAGGTGGTTGAAAAGGAAATATAAACTCATTCTTTCCAAAATCAGGAAAAGACATTAAATCTTTATTATTATGATATCGTCCACCAGGAATAGTATTAATTCCTTCCTTCAAGTGTAATGATTTCAATAAAAAAGCCAACAAATCTTCTGGCATTTCTTCGTCATATACAAAACGAACAGGATCTCCTTTTTTACGATCTTTTAGGCTTTTTTCAATTTTTTCAATAAATGGAAGACTTAAATCATCATCGAGATCTAACTCCGCATCTCGAGTAAATTTAAAGGTAAACGCACTAATTTCTGTTGGCTCAAAAATAGAAAATATATCCTTTAATTGTAATCTGATGATATCATCGATTAGAATGATATTCGTTTTGTCCTTTTCCTTTAAAACGTAGTAGCGAGGAATATCATTTGGTATTTGAATCAAGGCATATCTTGATTTATGATTTGGCTCAATCATTTTTACCGCAAGATATATGGCATAATCACGAAGCTTGGGAAACGTATTTTTCTTATCCAAAATAATTGGAAAAATAGAATGTTTCAACTTTTCATGATAGAAAACATTAAGTTCAGTTTTGTGCTTCTCAGCAACTGTAGTTTCATTGTTAAAAAAAATGGAATGCTTTTTAAGTTCCTCTGATATTTCATCAAAAGCAGATTCAAATTTTTTCTGTTGGCGCAATACCTCTTCTCTAATTGAACGATACAAGTCGGATGCACTTCCTTTAAAACCTTGAATTTTTTGTTTCTTCAAAATAGTCATTCTTCTCACATTCGCCACTCGCACGCGGTAAAACTCATCCATATTGTTTGAGTAAATTCCCAAAAAGCGAATTCTCTCTACGATAGGAACAGTTGGGTCCATCGCTTCTTGTAAAACTCTCTCATTAAATGAAAGCCAACTTAATTCACGGTTTAAAATATCCATATTACAAAGCTGCAATTCTATTCTTGAAAAATGAAAAAAACTATATTAAGTATTTATGAATATTTCACAAAAATTAGCTAAAACGTATTTTGAACAAAATAATGTTGACACTAACAATTTATTAAAGCCCTAATATTCAGTTAGTAAATAAATAAATACAAAATAAAATTACCTTAAATTGATTTAGCAATAATCTACCCAATTTTGAATTCAAATTTATCAGAATGGAAAAAAGAAAAATTGATTTGGTAGTTATATCTGATGTGCATTTGGGTACGTATGGTTCTCGAGCTGCAGAACTTGAACAGTATTTAAAAACGATACAACCAAAAAAATTAATCTTAAATGGGGATATCATTGATATTTGGCAATTTAGTAAACATTACTTCCCCGATAGTCATTTACGTGTTTTAAAAGCAATTATTTCCCTCATGGAACAAGGTACAGAAGTAGTATATATTACAGGAAATCATGACGAAATGTTACGCAAGTTTAAAGGATTGTCATTAGGGAATTTTAAAATCGAAAATAAACTTGTTCTTAATCTTCCAACAGGTAGAGCCTGGATTTTCCATGGAGATGTATTTGATACAACTATGAAACACTCCAAATGGCTTGCAAAACTGGGAGGTAAAGGATATGATCTTTTGATTATCATTAACACTTTTATGAACTGGATGAGTCAAAGACTAGGTAGAGGGAGAGTTTCATTCTCAAAAAAGATTAAAGACAGTGTGAAAGGAATTATTAAATACGTTAATGATTTTGAGAATACTGCCGCTGAAATCGCAATTGAAAATAACTATCAGTTTGTTGTATGTGGTCATATACATCAACCTAAAATTAAAGAAATAACCTCAAAAAATAACAGAAAAGTAACTTACCTAAATTCAGGTGATTGGGTGGAGAATCTTACCTCATTAGAATATTCAAATTTGGAATGGAAATTATTTGAATATCAGAAAAGCAGAATACAATATGAGGATGTACTTATATATGAGAAAAATCTTCAGAATATAGATCTTAACTATAATTTGCTATTAGAAGAATTACTAACGAATAATTAATTAAAATGAAAATACTATATGGAATACAGGGAACAGGTAACGGTCATTTGAGCAGAGCAGAAGATGTGGTACCTGCGCTCCAAAAAATTGGAGATGTGGATATTCTAGTTAGTGGAAATCAATCTCAAGTTTCCAGTTCATTTTCTATTGATTATCAAAAAAAAGGGCTATCATTTTTTACATCAAAGAACGGTGGAATTAACTTTGGAAAAACAATAGCTAATTTTAATTTTGCTAATTTTGCTCGAGAAATTCGTGATTTTCCTGCTAAAAAATACGACTTAATCATCTCAGATTTTGAACCAATTTCAGCATGGTCATCAATTTTGAAAAATATTCCTTGTATTGAACTAAGTCACCAAGCTGCTGTATGCCATCCTTCATCGCCTAAATACGAAAAAAATGATATTGTCGGGAATTATGTCTTAAAACATTATTGTCCATCAAAAACAAAGTATGGTTTTCATTTTCAATCATATGACAATTCTATTTTTGAACCAGTAATTCGTAAATCGATACGGGAATGCGACCCTGGTAATGAAGATTATTTTATGGTCTATTTACCGGCCTACCACGACGATTCCATATTTAAAATTCTTTCTTGTTTTGATGTCAATTGGAAAGTATTTTCTAAATATGCAAAACAACCATTCGTTCGAAGTAATATTGAATTTTATCCTATTGATAAAACTAATTTTCTTCATGCCTTTCAAAATTGTACCGGAGTATTATGTGGAGCTGGATTTGAATTACCTGCCGAAGCACTTTATCTAGGAAAAAAACTATTGGTTATTCCAATGAAGGGTCAATTTGAACAACAATGTAATGCGGCAAGTTTAAGGGATATGGGAATTACAGTATTACCAAGTTTAAGTTTGATTCACCATAGAACAATTAAAAATTGGATTTCAATAGCAAAACCTCTTCAAATCAAGTATTCAACAAATTTAGACTTCGTAATTGATAAAATAGTTGGTGATTTTGAAAGTCATAAAATTCTAACACCTGAGTTATCACGTCCAATTATTAACCTTGAATTCTATAAACTTTTTCTTTAATCATGAGATTAAAACATAACCGTAAAATCAATTTTTCAATTGGAATTTCTCTGATTTCTTTGGCAATAACACTCTATCAATTGTTGTCAAATTAAACTAAAATTATCTTTTTTTAATATTAAATTAATTGAACTAATGCAGAAAGATACGACTTTTGCAACATGAAATTATTTCCAAGTCGATTTGTATTAAAGTATTGTATTCTTGCTTATTCAATCTTTACCATATTCACGAATGTTTTAAGTCAATCATTAATTATAAACGAGGTCTCTCAGGGTCCTTCTGGAAGTAAGGAGTATGTTGAATTTTTAGTAGTCCCTGGATCCGGTCCATATCAATGTTCCAATTATTGTCTGGATTTACGAGGATGGATAATTGACGATAACAATGGCTATTTTTCGGGTGGTGGAGGCTCTGGAATTGGAATTGCTGCAGGAGCCGTTCGATTCTCAAATAGTAGTTTTTGGCAATGTATTCCCATTGGAACCATTATTTTAGTTTATAACAATCAAGACTTGAATGTGGCCATTCCATCAATTGATAATTCAATTACAGATGGAAATTGTAAATTGGTCTTGCCCATATCATCCACCTTATTTGAAAATCAGACAGTTTCACCCTCAACCACAAGTAGTTCCTATCCAACAATGGGTTGGTTACCAGGAGGTTTATGGGGACCAATTTCAATGGCGAACGGCGGTGATTCTTTTCAGGTTTATAATCCGAACAATCTACTAACTCCTTTTCATGGTGTTAGTTGGGTAAACAATAATGTGAACAATATTATTTACTTTGCTACTTCTTCAACAAATTCCGTCTATTATTTCGCGAACACATTGAATAACAACCCATCGAATCAAGCCAATTGGGTAGCAGGAACATGTTCCGCACCAGACAACCAAACCCCAGGGGCACCAAATAATGCAGCTAATGCAAGTTACATTCAAGGCTTGACAAATAACTGTGCTGGACCACTTGTTGCTACTTTAACAACTTCGGTTGATGCTGGGTCTTGCCAATGCAACGGTACAGCAACGGTAAGTGCCAGTGGTTCTATACCTCAGTATTCATATAACTGGTATAATTCTTCAAATGTATCCATTAATCAAACGACACCTACTGCAACAAATCTTTGTTCAGGATCCTATTATTGTGTTGTTTCATCATCAATTAACTGCACTGATACAGTTTTAGTGACCATCAATTCAAACGTTAATTCACTCACTCCAACCTTTAATCCGATTGCACCAATTTGTATTGGAGGTACAATCAATCTTCCTTCAACTTCCTCAAATGGAATTACAGGTTCGTGGTCGCCAGCTTTCAATAATACTTCAACTACAACCTATACGTTTACTCCTGATCCCAATCAATGTGCAAGTTCAACGTCATTAACAGTTCAGGTTTCAAATACCAACACCCCAACCTTTAATCCCATTGCACCAATTTGTATTGGTGGTACAATCAATCTTCCTTCAACTTCCTCAAATGGAATTACAGGTTCGTGGTCACCAGCTGTCAATAATACTTCAACTACAACCTATACGTTTACTCCTGATCCCAATCAATGTGCAAGTTCAACAACTTTAAACGTTCAGGTTTTAAATGCCATCACTCCAACCTTTAATCAGTTAGGTCCATTTTGTCAAGGAGCTACAGCGCCTACCTTTTCGAATACATCATTAGAAGGAATAACTGGTGTATGGGGACCTCCAGGCATAAACACAGGAACTGTTGGCACAAATACATATGTTTTTGTTTCTAATCCAGGTCAATGTGCTACGAATCAAACCATGACGATAACAGTAAACCCCTATCCTACTCCAATTTTCCCGGTACAAGATCCTATTTGTTTCGGTGATAATTTAGTACTTCCCTCATTATCCACCAACGGGATTAACGGTTCGTGGTCACCAGCTTTTAACAATACAAATACTACAACTTATACATTCACACCTGCAAATGGACAATGCGCAGCAAACACAACAATGACTGTAGAAGTTTTAAGCTTACCACCGATAGAAGCTGGAAATAATCTAACAATTTGTTTAGGTCAGTCAGCATCCCTTACTGGTAACGGTGGGATTTCTTACTCGTGGTCTGAAAATGTACAGAATGAAGTTCCTTTTACACCAGCGGTTACAACCGTTTATTACCTTACCGGAGTAGATATTAACGGATGTGAAGGCATAGATTCGGTTACAATAACAATCGTTCCAGTTCCAACAGCTTCATTTTCAGCAGATCCTACTGCAGGTTTAGCACCATTAACTATTTCGTTTACAAATAGTAGTTCAAATGCCACAATTTACAACTGGCAATTTGGTGATGGAAGTACCTCTGCTCAGGAAAATAGTAGTCATGATTATTTAAATTCTGGAGTATTTACAGTTTGGTTGTTTGCATCCAATGGAATTTGTGAAGATTCAATCTCACAACTAATTCAAGTTCTTGCCCCAGGTGAGCCTGAGATTTCTGTGCCTAATGTTTTTACACCTAATGATGATGGATCAAATGATGAATGGTTTATATCTACACAATATATTTCTGAATTAGATGTGCTTATCTTCAACCGTTGGGGAAATGAAGTAGCAAATATTGAAGGTATTAATGGCACTTGGAACGGAAAAACTCAAAATGGAGTGGATGTAACAGACGGTACCTATTTCTATAAATACCAGGCAACTGCATTGAATGGTGAAAAACTCACTGGACATGGTTTTTTAACGCTTATTAGATAATTCCATCAAAATGAAGCGCTTTAAAGTCCTTTATTGATTTGCATACAAAATAGTTCTTGTTGATTCAGGGTGACCATTTTGATATACGCTAAGGTTTTTATACCTCTTTCAATCATACAAGGTAATTCTAAAATCCCATTTTTTATGATCTGTCAAAATAGTTTCGTTTTAAACAAGCACGTTTATTTTTAACAAAATGAATAAAGTCTATTTCTTGAATTACCTTCCGATTAGTTCTTGATAAATCGAATTATCGATAAACCGTTATCGGTTAGGTGATATTCGCCTATGGCAAGATCAGAAATATCAAAAATATACAAATGCACGCTATTCTGATCGACAAAAGAGGAAACGGGTTTTAGTGAAATTTGCTGACCTTGTGACGAAATAAACACCCAGTTTTTTGTCTCGATTTCATTACCAATAGTTTGAATATAAAGCAATTGTTCACTTGGATTAGGATAAACCCCAAAAATAGTTGATTTTACATTTTCATGAAGTGAAGTTATCCGACTGCAAGGTTCAGAAAGTGCAATTGAAAAAGGACCGTGTCCAACGCTAGGTGTATTTGTTGAAGTTAAAACATTACTCCCAGAATTGGAAAAATACGATTTTTGACACGAATTAGAAGAATTTTGCTGATCAATTGTATTGACATAATACCAATCTCCTTGAATTTTATTCAATGTAACATCCAAAATAACAAAGCCTTTTTTAGTTAACTCTATATATTTTAAATGAGGGTTTTCAAAAGTCAACAATGAACCAACGTTCAATGGCACACCAGGTGAAGTTACGCTAGGACTCACAAATTCAACACCAATTGGAGTATTATCATTCTCTAAATTCATTGCCCAACTCGTATGGATATCACCCGTTGCGACCACAAAATTGTCAATAGCATTTTGCTCAATATGATTGTACAAACGCTGCCTCTCTGCAGGGTATCCATCCCATCCATCTGTGTTGATGGGTATGCCAAGTGCGGTTATTTTTGCCATCATAACTTGGTTGCCAAGAATCTTCCACTGTTGGCTTGGAAGACTCAATTCATCTTTTAACCAATTGAATTGCTCTTGTCCAAGAATAGTTCTGTTCGTATCATTTAAAGCTGAATTGGTAGCATTTACTTGTTCATCACGACCTTCTAATCGCGTATCTAACATGATAAGATTAGCCAAATTTCCCCATTTGAAGGATCGAAAAATTTGAGTGTTATCTGGCCCTTTAGGACGAATTGGAAGCCACTCAAAAAATGCCTGTTTACCATTCTCTTTTCTTAGAAACCAGTCCCCTTCATCCGCTGAGTGATTTTCCGCACCGTTAGCGAAGGAATTATTTGCCGTTTCATGATCATCCCACACGCAAATCCATGGAAAATTCTGATGCAATTTTCTAAGGGCATTATCCATGTGATAACTGGAATAACGCAATCTATAGTCAGCTAAATCTATAATCTCTTGCTCTGGTTCCCATACACGATCAATGTTTGAATTTGGAGAAAATCCATTGCTGGCGTATTCATAAATGTAATCACCCAACATTAAAACAGCATCTACATCATTTCTCTCGTTGATAGCTTGATAAACATTAAAATAACCCGCTTCTAAGTTAGCGCAGGAAACAACAGCAAATCTCACATTATCAATATTCCCAACGGGTAATGTTTTTGTACGACCAACCGCACTAAGAGAACCATTGTATTCGAACTCATAGAAATAAAATGTATTGGCAGAAAGTCCTGTAACATCCACTTTTACCGTAAAATCTTTCGAGGCATCTGTTTGAACATTACCTTGCGAAACGATATTTAAAAATGAATTATCCGTCGAAACTCTGTATGTAACGGTTAAAGTCTCGTTAAAATCTTGAGGAGTAACTCGTGTCCAAATAATAACTCGGTCGCTTAACGGATCACCCGATGCTACGCCATGATAAAATGGAGCAATGCAATCAAGTGGGCTAACACTCGTTTGAGTAAATGCCGAAAAGGCAAAAACGAGGAATATAAGAATAAAAATATTTTTCATATGCCAAAATTAACTCCCATTTCTTAAAATGAGATAAAGTGCATTTTACTTTTCTATTAAAAATAAAAAATAAAACTATTAAACTTATGCAAATCAATTTTTTGCATCAATAATACTTTTAAATAAATTAATTCAAATATAATAACACGTTCATTTTTGATTGAAATTCTTTCATGAATTTTGTTTCTAAAAAATTCCATATGCGCACTAGTTTTATATCTTTCATTGTTGTTTATTTTGGTTGTTATCTTGTTAATTCACAAATATTACTTCGTGGCCCTTACCTACAATCTCCAACAGAAAACTCCATTGTTATTAAATGGCGAACTAGCTCCAATACCAATTCAAAGGTGCTTTTCGGAACAGATAGTACGAACCTGTCCCAAAGTATTGTATTAAACAACAACACAAAAGAACATACGGTTAAATTATTAAATTTGGCGCCTTCAACCTTCTATTATTATTCGGTTGGAAATAACAGCACCAGTTTTACAACACCATCTTCCCGCTATCGTTTTAAGACAAATCCAGTTCCGGGCACTGAAGAACCAACTAGAGTTTGGGCCATCGGTGATTTTGGAAAAGGAAACGCAGAGCAAGTTGCTGTAAAAAATTCATACATGCAATATGATGATTCTTCCAATACCGATGTGTGGATTTGGCTAGGCGACAATGTTTATAACGATGGAACAGATCAAGAATACCAAACGAAATTATTTGAGTTGAATGGATTCTCAGATGTATTCAGTTGGCTACCATTTTGGCCAAGTCCAGGAAATCATGATTACAACACAGTTTGGGAAGAAAGTGCTTTTCTAGGTATTCCCTATTCCAATATTCCGTTAGAAGATCATGAGGGTCCGTATTTTGATTTGGTTCATGTGCCAACCGAAGCAGAGGCAGGAGGTTTTCCTTCCGATTTAGAGTTATTTTATTCATTTGACTATGGCGATGTGCATTTTCTCTCTCTTAATTCAGAAGTATTCGACTTTGCACAAACATCTCAGGGAATCGACCGAATGAAGCAATGGATTGAACAAGATTTAATTCAAAACACACGAACCTTTACAATCGCATATTTCCACCAACCACCTTACTCAAAAGGATCGCACGACAGCGATGATGCATTCGAATTAGTTATGAAAGCGATGCGCGAGCGAGTTGTACCCTTATTGGAACAATACGACATCGACCTTGTTGTTTGTGGGCACAGTCATGTGTTTGAACGAAGTAAATTGATACATGGACACTATGGTAACTCCTTCTCTTTCGATCCCCCTACGATGTTGAAAGATGGTTCCAATGGGAATTTTTCTCAAGGAAATGCCTATCACAAGGATGGTTATTCTAACACACCAGACGGAACAGTGTACGTAGTTTGTGGAAACTCTGGAAGTAAAGAGGATGCACCATCGTTAGATTATCCTATAATGCAATTTGTAGACGGCGGGTTGGATGCTTGTGGCTCTTTTGTAATGGATATCTATAAAAATCGCTTGGATGGGAAATACCTTCATATGAATGGGACGGTGATGGATGAGTTTACCATTTTAAAATCTAATTTAACAGTTGAAATTCCAGATGTATCTGTTTGTGGACAAGAATCTATAACGATTACGCCAACTATTTCCGGTGGCTCCGACAATTTACATTATGTTTGGAGCATAAATAATAACACTTCAAATAGTGTATCAATTAATGACCAACAAATTGGAAATCATCAATTAACGATAACGGATAGTCTCACTGGTCAAGTTGTTACACAAAATTTTAACATTGTTCAAGGAAATAATTTAACAATTGTAACTCAAAACGATACCTTGTTTGCTCAAGGCATAGCAAATAACTATCAATGGTATTTGAATGGTGTGGACATTAGTGGAGCAAATGGTGCTTTTTATATTCCACAAGTAGCCGGAAGTTATTCAGTTTCCACTTTTTATGGATCTTGCCAATCAGAAGGCATTTTCATCAATCCTGAACTAAATGTTCCATTTATTCAGGCAAAAGGAATTACTTTGTTTCCCAACCCTGCTCACGACGTATTAACGCTTGAGGTCAACGAATCTTTTATTGGTAAAACGTATCAAATTTATTCCTCTTTAGGTGAAATAGTTAAAAAAGGAACTTTGGATTCAACGAATAACTTAATATCTCTATCGAAATTATCACCGGGAATTTATTCTATTAAAATTAATGGACTTGAAGAGAATCTTCGTTTTGTAAAAAAATGATTCCTAAATATTGCCTTGGAATGGAGGAAAATTGATTTGGGGAAATTTTACGACTTAAATCAATGATTTAGCTACGGTTAGGAAGGGTAAAACCACGAACGGTGACGGCTCAATGGATGAAACCTACCTTTACATTTAAACGGCAAAGGTATTGAATGCAGAGAATCTCAAAGGACATCGTTTTTTGATGTTATTGAGGTACTTAATATACAAAAATAAAATCTACAAAACATTATTTTTTTGTTAATCTAAAGATAATTTTGAATTGAATACTAATTCATATCAAACCCTGAAATTTGCGACATAATTGAGCGCATGACAACTACTGTAAAACAAAACACTGAATTGGAAACCAATTCCACCATTCTTCTAAACCAACCTCTGAAAGAATACGATATTCAAACCGAAAATGGCAATTGCATTATCGTTCATGTTGAATCCGTTACAGTTGAAACTACAAAAGCACCTGAAAAGACCTCATTAAACAAACCCAAAAACATGATTCAATCCATTACTCAAAGAATTTTTAAAAAACAAAAAGCGTCTTTGGTAACGCTAATTCTCTCGGCTGTTTCACCGCTCACATTGCCGCTTTGTTTGGTGTTGGTGGTGGGAATGGGGAATGTTTGGGGGCAGTATTCAATTACCTCTGCAGGAAGCGGAAATACTTACTCACAAAATTTTGATGCTTTTCGAGGAACTGCTGTTACATTACCAACTAGTTGGACTGTTGCAACTGCCTCATATAATGCTACTTATCCGATTCTAACGTCAGGTAACGCTAGTCCTACCGTTTCAAATGCAAGTGGAAATAACTGTTATGCTGGAAGAGCCTCAAATAGCAGTTTAGACTATTCTATTCTCCAAAAACAAGGAACCTCAGGTTCTACAACTTTCACTTTGAATACATCAAATAATACTGGATCTTCAATTAATGGGTTTGTTATTACTTGGAATGTAGAACAGTTTTCATCTGCAGGAAGGGCAACTACAGTAAATTTTAGTTATAGTATAAATGGCGGTTCTTATGTTCAAACCGGAATTACAGGAACCAGTTTATTTACAGCTACTACAGGAAGTTCAACAACTTTCTCTTTAGCTACAACATCTCGTTCAATTACAATTTCAGGAATTAATGTTCCTAATGGTCAAACAGCTAATTTTAGGTTTACGATAGCAAATGGTACAGGTTCAGGTAGTAATGCACATATTGGAATTGATGATTTTACAATGTATGCAACTGCTCCCGCAACCACTCCAGCCGCCCCAACTATTTCCTCAATAGCTCCCGGTGACCAACAATTGAGTGTAGCATTTACGGCAGGTTCAGATGGTGGTTCGGCTATTACGAATTATAAATATTCTACCAATGGAGGTACAAACTGGCAAACAAGGGAAGCAGGTACAACGGCCAGTCCATTGGTAATTTCTACACTTTCAACAGATGGAACAACGGCCTTAACCAATGGCACATCGTATAATATTCAAATTCGAGCGGTTAATGCAGTTGGAGATGGCACAGCCACCGCGAGCACAGCTGCAACGCCAAGAACAACTCCAAGCGCTCCAACTATATCGAGTATTACTCCTGGAAACCAACAATTAAGTGTTTCATTTACAGCAGGTTCCGATGGAGGATCGGCCATTACAACGTATAAATATTCTACCAACGGTGGATTGAACTGGCAAACAAGGACTTCGGGAACAACTGCAAGTCCTTTGGTTATTTCAACACTTTCAACAGATGGCACCACTGCATTAACTAATGGGGTATCTTACGATATTCAAATAAGAGCAGTAAATGCCGCGGGAGATGGAACGGCAACAGGAACAACTCAAGGAACACCTGTGGCACCTGTTTCACCAACTCTCAATGCAGTAACGCTTTCGTCATCCCTTTCAACTACTTATGGTACTGCATCAACGGGAGTTGGTTTTACAGCAAGTGGTACAAGTCTAACTAGTAATATCACTGCAACTGCTCAAACAGGCTATCAAGTTTCAACAGATAATAGCAATTTTGGAGCTTCGGTTTCCATTGCATCTGGAACAACTGTTTATGTCCGTTATACATCTACTATTTCTGCTGGAAATTACAACAACGCAACAGCTGTAGTTCTTTCAGGTGGCGGTGCATCAAGTAGCGCCAATGTTATTACTTCATCTTCCGGGAATACGGTTGCTCAAAAAACGCTTACTGTAACCGGTCTTACCGCTCAAAACAAAGTGTACAACGGATCAACAACTTCCTCAACGACCGGTACGGCTTCTTTAACAGGTGTTGTTGGTGCAGATGATGTAACATTAACGGGTACGCCAACGTTTTCTTTTTCTTCAGCCAATGTTGGGACCGGTATTTCAGTAAGTACAATTGGATATTTATTGACAGGAGCTAATTCCGGAAATTATACGTTAACGCAACCTACTTTTTCCTCTGATATAACTGCAGCAAATTTAACAATAACAGCAAATGATGTTAGTAAATATTCAGGAGTGGCTTTATCCGGTGGAGCAGGTTCAACTGCGTTTACTTCAACTGGGCTTCAAAATGGAGAAACGATTGGTTCAGTTACGATTACTTATGGTGCGGCAGGATCATCAACTGGTGATGGTCTTACCCCAGGCCTTTATAGTTCACAAGTTACACCCTCATTAGCAACTGGCGGCACATTCACCGCATCCAATTATTCAATTAACTATGTGGCGGGAAGTATTACGGTTGTAGCGGCTCCTGTAAACATCTTCACAGAAAATATGGGTTCACCGTCAGGTACAACCGCCATAGCCTCACATACTTTTCAGAATTCGTCTACATTCACCTTTACAAATGGAGGCGTCGCAACCTCAGCTGATGCAAGAATTACAAACGTTTCTAGCGGTTATACTGGGGCATCTGGAAATGGAAATGTATTTTTCACTGGTACTACTGGTAGTTATGGTTTTGCAATTGAAGGTATTGACGTATCAACCTATACTAATTTAGAAGTTCGATTTGCATACAGAAAAGAAAGCGGAACGGTTTTGCCTAACTTAACTATTGATTATTGGAATGGATCTAGTTATGTAAATGTGCCTTTTTCTTACAATGAGGCAGCAAACGCTGCAGTTGGATGGTATTTGGTTAATTGGATTGCTTTGCCTGCTGGTGCTCAAATCTCAACACTAAGATTACGTTGGGTTAAATCAGGAACTCAAGCAGTCAGATTGGATGATATTAGCTTAAGAGGTATAATTAACACTTCTCCAATAATCTTGGTATCCCCGAGCAGCTTAAGCGGCTTCTCTCAAAACTCATCCACACCTAGTTCGGAACAAAGCTATACGGTTTCAGGTGATAATTTAACAAATGATGTAACTATTACTCCTCCAACAGGATATGAGATTTCCACAAGCACTGGTGTAAGTTTTTCTGCAACAAGTCCGATTACTTTATCAGCATCTGGAGGTAATTTAGTTGGAGAGCCGGTAACAATTTATGTGAGACAAAGTGCCAGTACTCTTGGAGTTAATTCAGGTAACATAACACATTCTAGCACAGGAGCTAATAGTCCTAATGTTCCGGTTTCAGGTACACGTACTGGATCCTATTATTCCAAAGCAACTGGTAATCTTGATGATATTAATTCATGGGGAAGCAACACAGATGGAACTGGAAGTACCCCTAGTAATTTCTCAACAGATGGTATCATTTATGAAATAAGAAATAGGACCACTGCGACCATTGGAACTAATTGGACTGTTACAGGAACTGCATCCAAAGTATTGGTTGGAGACGGAACGAATAGTACTGATTTTACCATTCCTTCAGGTTTTGCTCTATCAGGAACTGTTGATGTCAATAATGGTGCTGAACTCACTTTAGAAAATGCAACCGCACCAACATTTGGAACTTTTGCAACAAATAGCACATTAGAATATAAAGACTTACCAA
>JBIKQS010000226.1:0-4459 GCA_044349575.1 Crocinitomicaceae bacterium | reverse complement strand
TAGTATTTTTGTTGCAGTTTGTGGAGCATAATGAATCAATCCTGCGGCAGGATATACCTGGAGGGAAGTGCCAATGACAATAAAAAAATCAGACTTTTCAATAATTGGAATAGCATCCTCCAAAGCAGGAACAGATTCTCCAAACCAAACAACATGGGGACGAAGTCTGATACCATTTTCACACAGATCATTTTGGGTTAATTCCCATCCATCAATTGGATATAGTTTTTTTTCATGATTGGGCCCTGACGACTTAGCTTGGCGAATGTTGCCATGTAGATGAAGAATGGTTGATGAGCCGGCTCTTTCATGCAAATCATCGATGTTTTGTGTAATTACAGATACTTCATAATATTTTTCTAATTCAGCAATAAAAAAATGAGCTTCATTTGGAGAAGTTTCTATAATTTGTTTCCTTCGTTGATTATAGAATTCAGTAACTAAATCCGGATTTCTTTTCCAAGCTTCTGGAGTGGCAATCTCATGTATGTCATATTGCTCCCAAAGACCTCCTGAATCTCGAAAAGTTCTAATTCCACTTTCAGCACTCATTCCTGCGCCTGAAAAAAAAACAATCTTTTTTCTCATATTTAAAACTTTGTGCTAAATTTACGCAAACTAAATTTTTTAACATGAAAAAACTAATACTTAGTGCTGCAATTTTCGTAGGTGCTTTTGGAGCTAAAGCTCAATTAGCTGACGGAAGTATTGCACCAGACTTTACAGTTACAGCCTATCAGACTTGGCTTTCAACTGCAGGACAAAATGGAAATGGTACATACACATTGTACGATTATTTAGATCAAGGATACACTGTAATTCTTGATGTATCAGCAACGTGGTGTGGTCCATGCTGGAACTATCATTTGGGTGGAGCGCTTGATGATGTATATATCAATCACGGTCCTGCTGGTTATCCAGGTGTTGCTGCAGGTACAACAGATGATGTTATGGTAATTTGGATTGAAGGCGATGGAGCCACTGCTGATGCAACAATGCTTGATGGATCAGGTGCAATTGGAAACTGGATTGAGCCGAATGCTACTTTAGGTCAAATTCAATTCCCAATGGCGAATCCAGCATCTGCAACAGCAACTCAAATTAATAATGATTACGATATCGCGTTTTATCCAACAGTTTACAAAATCTGTCCAAACAGAATCGTAACTGAATTGGGTCAAGCATCTGCAGCAACGATATACGGTTCTGTTGGAAACTGTCCTGCACCTGCATCTCAACCAGTTGATGTTTCGGCATTAACATACGAAGGTGAAATGGTTCATTGTGAGGGTGCTTACACACCAAAAGTACAAATCCAAAATATGGGTACTTCTGCATTAACTAATGCAACTGTTACAGTAACTCAAGGTGGTAATACAGTATCTACAGGAACTTATTCTGGAAGTTTAGCTACATATGGTGTTGCAACAGTAAACTGTACGCCAATTGCTAATTTTACAGGTGGAGCACTTGCTGTTACCGTTACAACGACAGGAGATGCATCTGCTACAAACAATGCTGTAAATGCTACTATTTCTTCTGCAGTTAACGCAGCATCTCAAATTGTTACAGTTGACATTACAACTGACCGATATGCTTCTGAAACTTCATGGAATATCAAAAACCCTGCTGGTGCTGTTGTTGCATCTGGTGGTGGAACATGGACTGACTTAGGAGCAAATGGAACTACTGTAAGACCGCAAGCTACGGCTAACCTAAATGCAAATACTTGCTACACGTTTGAAATTATAGATTCATACGGTGATGGAATTTGTTGTACTTATGGAAATGGTTCATATACTTTGAAAGATGCTACTGGAGCTGTATTGGCTTCGGGTGGTGAGTTTGGAGATATTGAAGTTAAAGCGTTTAAAACAGGTGTATTATCTGTTGATGAATTAAATACAATCGCATTGAATGTATATCCAAATCCTGCATCTGACGTTGTAAATATTTCTTTCGAAGCTGCTAATGCAGATTACGCAATTTCTTTAATGGATTTACAAGGAAGAGTAGTAAGTTCTCAATCGCTTACTAATGCTTTTGGAACTCAATTAATTTCTTTCTCAACTGAATCAATTTCAAAAGGAAGTTATATTGTTTCTATTAAATCAAACGGAATGACAACTACAACGAATGTTGTTGTAAAATAAATTCGTTTTTACTTTTTGAAGAACGCCTCTGGAAACAGGGGCGTTTTTTTTATGCATGAATGTTAGAATAAAATAACTGAATTAATAAGAAGTTTTAAAACTGGAATAAAAATAAGTTGTTCTTCCTTTCGGTTATTTAAAATTTTGATGGAAATTAACTTTTACCAATTATGTCGAGCAATCACTACTACCATATAATTAGTGAATTCAGAATCGGGATTAGTAGCCCAGCCAATACCGATATCAACACCCTTGCTAAAAAAATCATCGATACCTAATAAATGTACTCTGTGTCCTGCTTTTGAATGAACAGGTTCATCATTATCATTGAGTAATTGTATAATTCCCATTTTTGGATTTTGAGGTCCAGCAGCTAGAGATTCTACAAAATTAGCCGAAGGATCATCTAACCAACCTTCAGGTAATTTGTAACCGGCTTTTACAACATAGTAATTCAACCCGTAACCTTTTTGGTCAACGTGATCAAAATAGTTGTTTTTAGCTAAATCTTCTGCTTTTGCTTGAGCGACTCTTGCAAGAGTGTCATTCCATTTTAGCGCATGACGAGGTTTTATTCCTGACATTGAAACACCAACATCCTTTGAATAGTTGGAAGGATTTGCACGAATCTTATTTAAGTAAAGAAAGGCTTCGTTTATGGCTTCCTTTTGACCAAGTGTTATGCCATGTACAGCAAATAAAATGAAAATTAATAATAGTGGCTTTGTCATATGAAAATAAATCGATTTAATTAAGAAAGGATAAATTTAAAATAATAAAACTTAAGTAGTAAAATTAAGTTACACACGAAATAATCTCCATCAATAAGTCTATTTGTCAAAAATATTTACTATCTTCAAATAAAAAACAGATTACATGATAGAAAAAGTTCAAATTGAAAATATCCTTTTTTTGGATATAGAAACCGTACCTCAAACCTATATGTATGAGGATCTAGATGAAGAAACAAAACACCTTTTTGATTCAAAAAATCGCTCACAAAAAACAGAATTAAAAACATACGAGGAAATTTACAAGGATCGAGGTGGTATACTTGCTGAATTCGGGAAAATTGTCTGTATTTCTGTTGGATATATCCGTTCAACTAATTTGGGGGACAAAACTATGCGAATTAAATCATTTAGTCATGAAGACGAAGAAGCATTGCTAAATCAATTTAAGAAAATGCTTGAAGATCATTTTTCCTCTCCAAATTACGTGTTATGTGGTCACAATGCCAAGGAATTTGATTTTCCGTATATCTGTCGAAGAATGCTTATTAATGGGATAAAAATACCAGCGATATTGAATCTCACAGGTAAAAAACCATGGGAGGTTAATCATATTGACACCATGGAATTGTGGAAATTTGGTGATTATAAAGCCTATACATCACTTGCTCTATTGTGTCATGTTTTTAAGATTCCAACGCCAAAAGATGATATATCTGGAGCTGATGTCGCTCGTGTTTTTTACGAGGAAAATGACTTGCCTAGAATTGCTAAATATTGCGAAAAAGATGTTGTTGCTTTAATTCAGTTGTTTTTGAAAATTACCGGGAATAGCCTGGTTCAAGAATCAAATATCCAACTAGTCTAAGTTAGTTATTAGTTTTCAAAGAGTAAATTTGCTCAAATGAATATTCAATTCAAGATGAAATTATTTTTTATACTGCTAATTTCTTGTACTTCTATCTCTTTGTTTGGGCAAGAAAAGTTTAATTCATCAATTAAAATCGGAAACTTAGAATGGCAAAAAATGAATTTAGATGTCTCCACATTTGCAAATGGGGATACAATTTTTCAAGCAAAAACGCCAGAAGAATGGAAGAATGCTTATTTAGAAAAAAAGTCTGCTTGGTGTTATTATGAATTTTCTGTAGACAACGATAAAAAATATGGTAAATTATACAATTGGTTTGCAGTTAATGATAATAGAGGTTTAGCTCCTAAAGGATGGAGAATCCCAACAGAAGCGGAGTTTGAAACAATTGATCAGGTAGAAAAGTATTTTATCGGCGATAAATTAAAAGCCAGCTCTGGTTGGGATAAGTGGGAAAGTGTAGATGAAAATGGTGTTAAGAAGGTAAATTCAGCTAACGGAAACAATAGTACTGCCTTTTCCGCATTACCAGCCGGTTGTGTTGATTACAATGGGGTATTTCACAATAAAGGAATTAAATCATTCTTTTGGACAAAAACAGAATTTGATACAAAAATGGCTGTAAATAGAGGATTGCGCAACGATCATCAGTTCATTCACAATTTCACAAACAAAGGATTTGGATACTCGGTACGTTGTATAAA
>JBIKQS010000225.1:0-4482 GCA_044349575.1 Crocinitomicaceae bacterium | reverse complement strand
TGAACCCAGCCAGAAACAGTAACTTTTTGATTGATATTTTCTAACCGAAGCTCACCACACGTATGCGTTCTGTACATATTCTAAATTTGAGTTACAAAAATAGAAAAACTAAACTGATAGGGAAAGCTTTAAAAGAAAGATGAAGGAATTAAAAGTTTATTTTTCTTTCTCTTTCAAAATTTGTTTTCTCAAAGCTTCGGTAGCATCATCAACTGCCTCCTCAAATGACTTACTTTGTTTTTTAGCAAATAATTCTTTTCCCGGAAGGTGGATTTTAACCTCAGCTATTTTATTCTCTTTTTCCTTGTCCTTATCTAATCGAAGAAATACTTCTGAAGAAAGTGCTTTGTGATTAAAAAGTTCTAATTTATTCATTCGTTCTTGAATGAAATCGACTAATTTTTGATCTGCTTTGAAATGAATTGAATGAACTTTTGTTTCCATACTAGTTATTTTTGCCACCTCGCGGGTGGGTGTGTGAATAAATTGCAGTTAACTGCGCGAATGAATTGTGCGTATACACTTGAGTTGCAGATAAATTAGCGTGTCCCAATAAATCTTTTAACGTTTCTAATCCTGTTCCTCTGTTTAACATGTGAGTTGCAAATGTATGTCGTAATACGTGTGGACTTGTTTTATCTAGATTTGTCGCAAGACTAAGGTATTGATTAATTATTCGGTAAACAAGCATAGGGTATAATTTTTTACCAAATTTCAAAGAAAATACAAATACACTTTCCCCAAGACACTTGTTTTTTAATTGAATATACGAGTGTACCTCGTGAAACAACTCCTTAGAAATGGGAATAATTCGTTCTTTGTTTCTCTTTCCAATTACTTTGATTGATTCATTTGATACATTTTGAACTCGTAAGTCAATTAATTCACTTAATCGAATTCCAGTTTGATAAAACATTTCAAAAATGAGTTTATCTCTTTTCCCTTCAATAGAATCAGCGTACATTTCATCTAATTTTTCAGTTTGAAGTTCAGATTCTTTGGCGAAAGCGGGAAGTCGTTTTTCGTTTTTAGGACCTTGTATCTTGGTCATTGGATTATTAGTAACAAGTCCTTCTTTTCTTAACCACTTATAGAATGTCCTCAACGCTGCAAGCTTTCGATTTATTGATTTTGCCTTTTTTTTATCTTCAAAAAGTTTTACTATCCACCCTCGAATAAAGGTTGAAGATAGGTCGTTGAACTCACTGATTTTTTCTACTTCGGCGTATGCTATAAATTGACTTAAATCGCGCTCGTACGCGTCAATCGTATGTTGCGAGTAACGTTTTTCGGTTGTTAAGTAAATAATGAAATTATCGAGCATAAAAAAAGGAGCGCAAGGCTCCTTTTAATACGTTATATTCAGTGTTTTGTTACTGTTCAGCAGAAATTAAATGTTGTTTGTAAGCAGCACGAATTATTTGTTGTCTTTTTGTAATAGAAGGTTTTTCAAATTCTTTACGAGCACGTAGTTGTTTCATTACGTTCGTTTTTTCGAATTTCTTCTTATACTTTTTCAACGCTTTTTCAATGTTTTCGCCTTCTTTAATTGGTATAATTAACATACAAACTTTATTTTTAATTGTTTTAAGGGGTGCAAATATATGTATTTAGTTCATGAAATACAAATTATTTTAGAATTTCTCGCGAAATAACTAATTTTTGAATTTCAGATGTACCTTCTCCGATTGTCATCAACTTAGAGTCGCGTAAAAATTTCTCTGCCGGGTATTCTTTTGTATATCCATATCCGCCCATAATTTGAACAGCTTCATTGCCACATTTTACCGCTACTTCAGAGGCAAAATATTTCGCATAAGCCCCTTGTTTTGTTAAGGGTTGTTTATTGTTTTTTAGGTATGCCGCCTGAAAAGTAAGTAGCTCTGCTGCGTGTACTTCAGTTGCCATATCAGCTAATTTGAAACCGATAGCTTGGAAATTAGCGATTGGCTGTCCAAATTGCTCTCGTTCTTTTGCATATTTTACAGATGCTTCAAATGCTCCTCTGGCAATTCCACAACTTAAAGCAGCAATTGAAATTCGTCCACCATCCAAAATCTGCATAGCTTGTTTGAATCCCATACCTACTTCACCAATTACATTTTCTTCGGGAATTCGAACGTTTTCAAAGATCAATTCAGCCGTTTCGCTAGCTCGAACACCTAACTTGTCTTTAATTTTTACGGCTGAAAATCCGGGAGTTCCTTTTTCAATGATAAATGCTGTTATGCCATTACTATCTAATAATTCACCTGTTCGAATTAAAACAACTGCTACATCTCCAGATAAACCGTGTGTAATCCAGTTTTTTGAACCGTTAAGCACCCACTCATTGCCTTCTTTAACCGCTGTACATTTCATACGCATGGCATCAGAACCTGTATTAGCCTCGGTTAATCCCCACGCGCCAATCCACTCACCTGTTGCTAACTTGGGTAAATATTTTTTCTTTTGTGCTTCCGATCCATGATAATAAATGTGTCCTGTGCACAATGAGTTATGGGCAGCAACGCTTAATCCGATTCCGCCGCATACTTTTCCTAATTCCATAAGTGCAGTTGCGTACTCGAAATAACCAAAGCCCGAACCGCCATATTCTTCTGGAATGAAAATACCTAAAAGACCAAGTTCACCCATTTTTTTCATGACGTCAACTGGAAAATGTTCTTCATCATCCCATTTTTTGTAATGTGGTCTAATTTCTTTTTCTGCAAAATCGCGCACCATTTGAGCGATCATTTCTTGGTTTTCGTTGTATTCAAATTCCATTTTTGTGTTGATTGATTTAATAAGTAACTAAACTATGAATGTTATTTGTGTATTTCATTAATTTTTCCTCGCCATTGAGAAGGCTCAAATTGACTAAAAAGCTAAATCCAGCAATAGTTCCACCACATTTTTGAATTAATTCTGACGCTGCTGAAGCTGAGCCTCCCGTAGCTAATAAATCATCGTGAATTAACACATTCTGTCCGTGGCTAATGGCATCCGTGTGCATTTCTATAACGGCACTACCATATTCTAATTCGTATGAATGGCTGATTTTATCGTAGGGCAATTTTCCTTGTTTTCTAATTAAAATAAAAGGTACACCCAAGCGAATAGCCAATGGATAACCGAACAAGAATCCTCTACTTTCAACACCGGCAATAGCTTCAATTCCGGTGGATTGATAGAACTCTACTAAATGATCTAACACATCGGCCGATAATTTTGGGTCAAGCATAATCGTTGAAATATCCTTGAAAATAATTCCGGGCTTAGGGAAATCATGTACGTCGCGGATGACAGATTTTAGTTTTTCTTCAATTGACATGTTACAAAGATAAGTACGGTTTTAGTTTTTCAAAACATTCTTCATCAATTAATACAGATTCTTTAATTTCATCAATGCTTTTGAATCCTTTTTTTCGATCGCGAATTTTGATTATGGAGTTAGCAATATTCCAATTCATATACGGATGATTTTTTAATTCTTCAACCGTAAATGAGTTTAATTTTAGTTTAGAAATCAGTTCATTATTAACGCTAACATACGGCTCGATGAGTGAATATTTTTCTACATCGACTTTCCAAACTTCCAGTAATTGTTCTTTTTTGGTAAAACCTCCCAAACGAGTTCTATAAGTAATAATCCATTTAGCGAAAGATTCTCCAATTCCGTTAATTTTCATGAGGTCTTCTGGAGTGGCAGAATTTAATTCAACATTGATTTTTGGTTTTTCGACTTTAGATGTAATTATTTTTTGAGGCCCCTCCTGTTTTTCAATCAACTGATAAAAAGTAGAATCTTTAATCATTTCGAACAGTTCATCGGAAATAACAAAAACACGTTTGAGATCCTCGTTTGATTTTAAACCGCGTGAGGTAAATTTCAATACTACATTGGCTTGTTTTTCAGACAATCCCAATTGCATCCAATCATTTAATGCGTATTTATTCGGATCAAATTTAGAAGGAGGAAGGTTGTAACGATTCTTTTTTTCGCTGTTGAAATTTGAGTAAGATTTCTTGTTCTTTCGATAGGAGGTGATTTTGTTTTTTGTCTCAGCAATTTCAACTTCTGATATTTTAATTGACGCTTCAGAATGATCAAAAGAAAGTAATATTCGTGGAACGTAAACAATAATGAGTGAAGCCAAAACAACCACTACTAATGCATGTCTATTTCGTTTTGAGATGTAAGGCATTTAAAAAAATACTTTTCTATGAATTTGTTGATTTTTTCCTAGACATAAATAAATAGATAGGCAGTCCTAGTAAAACGATAAGAAGACCCATTCCTGCATTTTTACTGTCGTAAATCAAGAGACAAAAACAAATAGCCAACGTAACAATAATGTAGATCGTTGGAATTATTGGATACCCGATAACTTTGTAGGGACGTGGAGTATCAGGTTCTTTCACTCGAAGCACAAATATTCCAGCAATTGTAATCACGTAAAAAATAAGTGAAGCAAAGGTACTATAAACAACCAAGTC
>JBIKQS010000224.1:0-4500 GCA_044349575.1 Crocinitomicaceae bacterium | reverse complement strand
ACGCGAATGCGATTGAATTAATGTCTTCTAATTTAATAAGTTTGAGCGAATCAGCTGAACTCGAGGCAGCACCTGACGAGCCTAAAAGTTTGCCCAATAAATAAGGGAAAAGTAGTCCGATTCCACTTGAAAGAACTAAAAAAATCCAGCCAATGGAGTATTGAAGCCAGTATGGTTTTAGAAAGGAGTAAATACCAAAAAAGGATGATATTTTCCCTTTTTTTGATTCATAACTATCGTTATTTTTCCCGCGCTTCGCCAATTAATTAAGTTTTTGCAAAAGTACAATTTGTAGACGAATAACCATTATTGAATCTAAATAGTTCTTGTAATTTGATTTATTTTCTTCACGTGATAGTTTTCGTTGTTTTTTCGTTTGCGGATTGGATTACCCAAAACTAGTGCGTATATTTGAAGTTCTAAACTCTAACAAATGACTATTTCTCGATTTAAATCACTTATTTTCTCCTCGTTAATCGTAGTGTTGTTTTCGTGTAACGAGAAAATAAATTACATCGGTGAATTTAAAGAAACGGCAGTAGTATATGGGCTTTTAGATCATGCTGATTCGTTACATTATATTAAGATTAATCGAGCATTTATTGGTCCCGGGAATGCTTTGGATATCGCTCAAATCCCCGATTCCAATTATTTTTCCCAGGTAGAAGCTACCGTTTCTGAATACTTAGATGGAAATCTTGTTCGAACATGGGAGCTGCGCGATACGCTATTGACCAACAAGGATACGAATGGTTTATTCTTTGCACCTGAACAGAAAGTATATTATTTCAAAACGTTACCAACGTTAAATACTCCCAATTTTGGAACGGTTCAGAATTCCTCAAACCCTCAAGAATCTTCACTCAAACCATATGCAACTTACAAATTAAACGTAGTTGTAGACGGAGGGAAATACACCATTAAGTCGGAAACGCAATTGGTAAATGGAATTACAACACCATCATCGGGTCAAAACTTTACCTTTAAATTTGCGGACGATCCCGCAGAGTATTTGAGTGCTGGTTTAACTGTATCAAATACCGGGAATGCATATGTTATGAACGCGCAAATGAATGTAGAATTCAACGAGATTACACCTTCAAGTTCTTCCGTTAAATCGTTTAATTGGCGTATCGGTGAATTTGACGTAAATCCTAATGACTCTCGAACATTTACCGTTTTAGGAAAAACATTTTACGAATTGATCGATCAAAATTGTACAAACGATCCTTCAATAACAAGACGTACATTCAAAGGAATGTGGATAACATTCACTGGTGGGGCAGAAGAATTGTATAATTATATGTTGGTAAATAAACCATCTTCATCATTAGCCCAGTCGAAGCCATCCTACACGAATCTAGAGATAAACAATGGAGGTAAGGTAATTGGAATCTTTTCATCACGTCAAACTGTGCGATTTTATAAATCTTTTTCTGTTGGAGCTGCTCAGGCGTACATTCGAGCTATAGATAAAAAAAGCACGAGAGAACTTTGCACGGGACCGATTAATTTTGGAAATTTATTTTGTTCAGATCATCCTGGTGACAATGTAAATAATCAAGAAGAGTCATACGCTTGTCAGTAATTTTGAATGAGCGAGAGAAAGACTTTTTTTGCAGATGTCTTACTTCCTGTTCCAATTCATCAGGTTTTTACCTATAGAATCCCCTTTGAACTAAATGATGAATTGAAATTTGGACTGCGGGTTGTTGTTCCATTCGGTAAATCAAAATTAGTAACCGGAATTGTCACTGAAGTTCACGAACGAATTCCTACCGCTTATCAAGCAAAGTACATTGAATATGTATTGGACGAATTACCGATTATTACGAAAAAACAATTTCAGTTTTGGTCATGGATTTCGCAATACTACATGTCTCCTTTGGGTGATGTCATGAATGCCTCCTTACCGGCAAATTTTAAATTATCCAGTGAATCTAAAATTGTTTTGCATCCTGATTTTGAAAATAACCTCGAATTGGATGAAAGGGAGCAGCTTGTCGTTGATTCTCTTCATGCTAACGATCAAATGGATTTGAAGCAACTCTCAGCATTATTGGGTATTAAGACAATTCAACCTTTGATCAAAAAAATGATTGATAAACGAATTGTTTTATCGTTTGAAGCCTTGAATGAACGGTTTTCACCAAAGACAGTCTTGTGTTATACCTTAACTGAAACTTTTTTAGATGGTTCGTTACTTGCAACTTTTCTCGCTGATTTAGAACGTAAATCAACTGCAAAAAAACAGGTGGATGCACTGTTAATGCTTTTTATAGAAGGTAATTATCGTGGAAATCAGATTCAACCTGTGTTGAAAAAAACCTTGATAGATCAGGGGGTAAGTTTGTCGGCTTTACAGACTTTGGAAAAGAATGGTGTCATTGAATCAGTTCGTATTGAGGTAAGTCGTTTGAAAGGATTTGGTCAAGAGGTGAAGGAGAAAAAAAGCCTTACACAGGCTCAGCTTGATGCTTTGCAAAAAATAAAAGAAAGTCAGGAGAAGCACATTGTTACGTTGTTACATGGTGTTACAGGTTCAGGAAAAACTGAGTTGTATGTTGAATTGATCGAGGAACAATTAGCGAAAGGCAAACAAGTTCTTTTCTTGATTCCAGAAATTGCTTTAACGACACAGTTAATCGACAGACTTTCAGCCTATTTTGGTGATCAGATCGGGGTTTATCATTCCAAGTTCAATCAAAATGAGCGCGTAGAAATTTGGAATACTGTTTTAGCTAATGATCCAACTAAATTTAGGTTAATTATAGGTGCACGTTCCTCTATTTTTCTTCCATTTCAAGAGTTGGGATTAATCATTGTTGATGAGGAACACGAAATTACATTCAAGCAAACTGATCCTTCTCCGCGTTACAATGCACGTGATGGGTCAATTGTTTTAGCGCATTTTCACAATGCGAAAGTTTTATTAGGTACAGCCACGCCTTCGATAGAAAGTTATTTCAATGCAAAAAGTGAAAAATATGGCTTGGTAGAATTATCAGAACGCTATTTAGGTATGCAAATGCCAGAAATATTGTGTGCGAATTTACGATCTGAAAAACGGAACCAAAGTATGCAATCCCATTTTAGTGGCTTGTTAATGGAAAACATCAAGGAAGCATTAAGCAGAAATGAGCAAGTAATTCTCTTTCAAAATAGACGTGGGTATACCCCCATGTGGTCTTGTGAGGTTTGTGCTTGGACGCCGCGTTGCAAAAATTGCGATGTTTCATTGACTTATCACAAACAGACAAACACATTAAAATGTCATTACTGTAGTCATATTACACCTCCGGTTGGAAGTTGCAGTGCTTGTGGAAGCAATCGATTGAAAATGGTCGGTTTCGGTACTGAAAAAATTGAAGATGAATTAAGTTTGTTATTGCCTAATGTGGTAATTCAACGTTTGGATTTGGATTCAACACGTTCCAAAAATGCCTATGAAACCATTTTAACTGAATTTGAAAACCGAC
The DNA here is from genome assembly GCA_044349575.1 of Crocinitomicaceae bacterium. Lineage (GTDB taxonomy): Bacteria > Bacteroidota > Bacteroidia > Flavobacteriales_D > Crocinitomicaceae > UBA952. Next base: position 1,021 of record JBIKQS010000224.1, on the reverse strand, counting down.
AAATTAATATTTTGGTAGGTACTCAAATGATAACGAAGGGATTAGATTTTGATAATGTCGGATTGGTGGGGGTTTTGGATGCGGATATGTTGTTAAATCGACCAGATTATCGAGCTTTTGAACGTGCATTTCAACTCATGGTTCAGGTTGCAGGTAGGGCAGGGCGTAAGAATAAGAAAGGAAAAGTTATTATTCAAACTTCCAATCCAGACCATTGGGTGTTGGAGCGAGTCAAGGAACATGATTTCAAAGGTTTTTATGATACGGAGATACAGGAACGCCAAATGTTTTTTTATCCACCGTACTATAAAATTATTGACCTAACGTTGAGAAATACAGATGAAATTAAACTGAATTCAGCCGCACAAAATTTAGTCGATAAGCTACGTCCAGTTTTTAAAGAGCGTGTGGTTGGTCCTGAATTTCCAATTATAAAACGCATTCAGAATTTCTACATCAAGGAAATAAAGATAAAAATTGAGAAAGATGCGCCAGAACGTAAAGTAAAGGAAAAGCTTCAAGAAATTATTGATTTATTTTATGCAGAACCTTCCAATAAATCAACTCGTCTATCAATTGATGTGGATTCGTATTGATACGAGAAGGATTAAATTGATTAAAAAGCGAAAGTAAATTCCCATGAAAATTTTGGATAAATTGAATTCTTCGTTTGAAAAGTTTGTAAAAAATTGGAATTAGTATTGTTTATTATAAAAAAAGCCTTAATTTTGTACTCGCTTTTAACGAAAGCTCACACGATTTTGAATCCAGATGTTTCTGGAGATTTTCGAAAGGAAGTTAAAAAATTGGTTTGGTAGTTCAGTTGGTTAGAATACATGCCTGTCACGCATGGGGTCGCGGGTTCGAGTCCCGTCCAGACCGCTTAAACACTTGAAAAACAGTGAATTAAGACGAAAGCCTCACGAAAGTGGGGCTTTTTTTATGCTTTTTGTTTTCATTTTCTCCCCTTTTCCCCTATCTGCAAGTGGGCTAATCGTGGGACTAAAATTCTCCAATGAAA
>JBIKQS010000026.1:0-14367 GCA_044349575.1 Crocinitomicaceae bacterium | reverse complement strand
AGTTGTCATACATCAAACTTGTACTATTTTGTTGAGAAAAGATAGGTAGGAATAACAAAAAGCTGAATATCAATAAAATAAACTTCATTATTATTTTTTTTGCAAAAGTAGAACAAATTAGTCATAAAATAAATTGTGATGTGGACTACCTCTTAATGTTCGATTTCAGTATTCAATAAAAAAAAACAGGCAATTAATCAACTGCCTGTTTATCAAATACTTTATTTTTAACTATTAATTTAAATAAACTTGTTTGTCTTTTGGATGTTTAACCTTGTATCCAAAATCTAATACTTTAGAATCTTTTGTTTTCAAGTCAAAACGCCATTCAACAATTCCGGTCCTTTCTTCCAACTTCCCACCGGACAAACCTATTGTTTCAATGATGATTTCACCGTTTTGTGTAATTGGAATTTGATCCAAAACAACGATTTCAATTGGTGTTGCCTTAAGATTTTTTACTTCTATGGTATATTTCATGGTTTTTTCAATTTTATCGTTCAAGATTTTATCCTTCGAATCTTTTTTAAGAAGTGTTCTTTTAGTAACGATATTAGGATCTTTTCCAAGACTTAAAGAAAGTGTGTCATCAATCGTTGTTGGATCAATGTATGTTTCACCGACATAAGAGCCGTCTGTGAAAATATTTGCCTTTGCTGGAACTAGCCCTAGTTCATCCAATTTAGATAATTCTGCAACCAAATAAACGGATTGATCAAGTTTTGGAACCGTAAAGTACTTGAATTTCACATCTAAATCCGTATTTTTAATTAATACCATGTGTTGCTCATTATTCGATGGAATAGTGTAAGGCAAATCAATTTTAAATTCTGCAGACGTTAGATTTCTTACAACCGTTGTAAAATCTGCCGATGTAAAGGCATCTTTTCCCAAAAGATCCTCATTTCTTGAAGAAATAGAATTGGAAAACAACATGGTTTCATTTAATTCTTTTTTCATAGCAGCCGGAGCATTTCCTTGATTGTAATTGATGTTTTGATTTCGGTATGCATAATAATCGATGTACCAAGGATGAAGGGTAGGTTTCGTTTTATTTTGATAAGGATTGTTTGTTGATATGGTCAATTTTACATCTTTCCATTCTAATCCAGTATTTTGATAAACCTGCGCTTTGTAGTTTAAATTCATTTTGTTTGTTCCAATATCTGTTCTGAGGTCATATAATGGAACCCAGCCTGCATTTGAGACTAAATACGATAAATTAATTTTTCCAGTAACGTTTTCTTTCGTTGTCAACGTTATGATGATCCGATGAATTGGCGCATATTTATTAGGATCTTCACCATTATTTTTATCAAAGTTTCTCAATTTTGATAAACGCTCTTCCATCTGTGATTTTCTGGTTTGTTTTTCATAAAGTCTCTTGTTCAGGGCTAATAATTTTTTGTTTATTTCATTCATTTTGAGCGAGTAGAAATCAACAGTTTGTTTCAATAAATTAATTGAATCGTTTACCTTACCTTGTCCACGAACGGCACCATTGATTGTGATAATATTTTTTGTAGCATTCAAAACAGAAATTTCGTCTTGCAATTCTTGAATATCGTACCCCATCAAACGTAACGAATCCTCAAGAGCCAATATTTCTCGCTTGGTTTTAGCCGTTACAGCATCTGGAAGGATATTTTCTGGTTGGGGGTAATAAATGGCATGCTTACTGTCAAGTATGATTACATTGCCAGTGGCTTTTACCTGAATACTTTTTGCGTCAATATAGGGACTAATTCCTTCAATAATGACTTCTGTATTCCCGGGTGAAATTGTGTAATTTGCCTTGTGATAAAGTTGAGCGCCTTGGGCAAAAACGGTTACGTCACTCAAAGTGGACTTAATAATTGTTTTATCGGTAGCATTAGCATGTAATGTGACTACAGTAGATAAAAGGAAAAGAAACTTCTTCATAATAGTTTAATTTGGTTAATAGAATTCCTAATAGAAAACATGAAGGCTTACAATCAATTTAGAGAAACGTTCAAATGGTAGTGATAAAAAATTAAATTAATTGGTAGAAGTCAGATTATCAATGACTTCAGCAGCACCTATAAGTCCGAAAAGTGCAGGCATATAGCTGATCGTGCCGTAAAATGATTTCTTGAAATTCAATCCATTTGTCATTTTTAATGAATTTTTATCTTGAATTTCAGAAGAAAAAACGGCTTTTATACCTCGGTATGAAATTTCTTTTGCCCTCATTCTTTTTTTGATGTGAGCTCCCAACTTGCAATTGTGAACATTGTCTAAATTGGAAACTTTTACTTTGCTTGGATCTTTTTTACCTCCCGCACCAAGGTGAGTTACAATTTTTATTTTCAATCGCTTGCAAGCTATGATCCACTCCAATTTTGGTGAAACAGAATCAATGCAATCCATGACATAATCGGGTTTAAATTCAGCAAGAATATCCCATACACGTTCGGGTAAGACAAATTCATTAATTACGTTCAATTTTACGTGGGGATTAATATCTAAAAGTCTTGAAGCCAAAACTTCCGCTTTACTTTTGCCAATGGTAGAATCTAACGCGGTTAATTGTCTGTTTTTATTGGTCGGATCAAATACATCTCCATCAATGATAGTCAATGTACCAACACCTGCTCTGGCAATAAATTCAGCGGCAAAGGAACCTATTCCGCCTAAACCAACTATTAAAACGTGTGCGTTTTTAAGTTTTTCAATATTTTCAGCTCCAATTAATAATTCGTAACGCTCTAACCAATCTGCCATTTTGTAAAAATTCGTGTAAAATTAGTTATTTGTTCTTTTTGTACCGTTTCCATTGATTCATTTCTTACCCAAGAAACACACTTATAAATTGTTTCAATTGAAAAATTGGAAGTATCTGTTTCCAGTAAGAATTGGTTGGATTTTAAATTCACAAGTTCATTACGAAGAGACTCGTTTTGTAAAACAGCTTCGCCAAAACTTGGAATTATTTCATTATTAATAGTTTGTTTCAATATATTGATTTTGTTGAATCCATGCCAAATCCATGGTTGAGTTGGATTCAAATCTTTTTTTAGTTGAAATAATTCATTGCTTGCTTTCACACAATGTATGATAAGTGGTAGCCGATAGTTTTCAGAAAGCTCAATTTGCCTTTGAAAAACTGTAAGCTGGGTGTCAAAATCTGTATTACAAAGCTTATCTAAACCGGCTTCTCCAAGAGCGATACATTTGGGATGTGCTAAATCTTCTTCTAGAATTTTGAGTTGTTTCAGATAATTTGATTGAATAAACCAAGGATGAATTCCACGTGAATGCGGAATATTTATTGAAGAAAATGAATTTAAAATGGAGTAGGGATTGGCAGTCCGATAATGGGTATGAGAATCTGGAAAAAACATTTAAAAATTTGATTCTTTTAAAACAACCTTTTGAATTTCATATTTGTCAGTTTCATTGGCTGGTGTAGGTTGTCGTTGTTCATTCATAAATGTATAAACAGGTTGAAATTGGATGATTTTTCCTTTATAGAAATAACATTCAAGGAAAAATGCCTGTCGAACACCTACACGGTGAATTTGGTCGAACATGAAATTCCCTAAGCCATAAAAAATTGGTTTCCCTTTGTACAAGGCAATTTCTTGTGCTTGATGTGCTTGTGAGCCTATGATTACATCAGCGCCAAAATCAATGAGTTTTTGACAAATCTTTTTCTGATTTGGAGTGGGCGAGTAGGAATCCACTTCGCCGTATTGAACACAAGCTAAAATATAGTCGACCTTAACTTGATTTTTCAAGGAATCAATCAATTTTTTTGCCTTGGCTTCCACATAACGATTTGACCCCATTTTTTTGTCGGCACACTCACCGCACGGACAAAGTTCATTAAATCCAATCCAGGCAATTTTTCGTTTATCTTTCAACTCAATAATGAGTGGTTTGTTGGCTTCAGCTGGAGTAGATCCACCGCCAAAGTAGCTCATTTTGTGATCTTTGTACCATTGTAATGCGTTCAGGTAGGGTTTTTCACCAACATCTAGATTGTGATTGCCGGTCAATTCAACTATATTGACTTTCAGGCGATTGAAAACATCAAAATGCTCAGTTCTTGTGGCAAATTTCATTTTCATTGTTTCATAAACGCATGAATCTTGGTTACTTACTTCATTGCTGATATGAACCAGTTCTCGATTTTTGAAAAAAGGTAAAATATTCGCCAAATAAAAATCAATTCCTTTCGCATCCAAAACAGTTCCTGTTCTTCGAGTAAGCGCTGTAACTCCTGTGTGCGTGTAGCTTGTTATTTCTTTTTGAAAATCAAAATCATCTGAATCATAGTTAACCCACAGCGGATATTTAGTAGACTCTTTGAAGAAGTTAATCCCATTTAATTTTTTAGCTAAAAATCGCTGATCAACGGAATCTAAGGTTGTAATTACTAAATCTTTTCTGCTTTTAAAATTGAACTTACCGAGCTGAATTGCTTTCGGTTCTTTGCTCAATTTCAATTTATCCTGGAGTAATTTAGTAATGTCTTTTGTACAAGAAACAGATCCGTTTTCCAATCTGATTTTTAAACTGTCAAGACTAATATCTTCACTTAAATTAAGGTAGGAACCCATGACTATCAAGGGAATACTATCATTCACTAAATTTTTTGAATCTTTGCTGGTTTGCGCAAAAGGTTCTGATTTACTTGAAATAGAAATGAATGCTGTAATTCCAATTGCAACTACGAGTCCAGCAAGTAAGTAAATGATTTTTTTCATGAATTCATCAAATATGCAATGAATTACGAAAAAATCAGATTAATGTTGCTCCCAAATCTGAACAAGTTCAATCATTGTGTCAACTGCCTTCTGCATATCCTGAACGGAAACATATTCATGCTTGGAATGAATAGCCATTTCACCCGTAAAAAGGTTAGGACAAGGTAAGCCCATAAAAGATAATCGGGAACCATCTGTTCCTCCACGGATTATCATTTTTCTTGGTTCAATTCCTGCTTGCTTAATCGCTTGAACGGCATAATCGTTAACAAAAGGAACGGTTTGTAGAATTTCCTTCATGTTTCGGTATTGCTCAACTACGTTGAATTCCATTTGGGCTCCAGGGAAAGCGTTGATCGCTTGCTCAGCTATTTCTTTCAAGCGATTTTCGTATTCTGCTAATTTGCTTGTTTGATGATCACGTATAATGAAGGATACTGTTGCAGACTCCAGCCCTCCGGAAATAGAGGTAGGATGGACAAAACCTTCTCGGTCTGTTGTTGTTTCGGGGGACCAACTATCCTTGGGTAATAAATCAACAAAGTGAGAAGCAACTTTAATTGCATGAACCATTTTTCCTTTAGCGTAACCAGGGTGCGCACTGATGCCATTAAATGTAAAGGTCATGGCATCTGCAGAAAATGTTTCGTCTTCTATTGAGCCAAGAGGGCCTCCATCCAAGGTATAACCATAATCAGCTCCTAGTTTATTCATGTCAACCTTATCTACTCCACGACCAATTTCTTCATCCGGTGTAAATAAAATTCTAATTTTTCCGTGAGGAATTTGGGTGTTCTGCATCATAAATTGGGCAAAATCCATAATGATTGCCACTCCCGCTTTATCATCGCCGCCTAATAGGGTTTTTCCACTAGCTGTAATGATATCATCGCCAATTTTACTTTCTAAATAAGGATGTTTTTCAGTTGTGATAATTTGTAATGGATCATCAGGAAGAATGATGGGTTGCCCTTGGTAATTTTCATGAACAATCGGTTTCACATCCTTTCCACTGCAATCGGGTGCTGTATCAACGTGTGAACAAAAGCATATTGTTGGAATATTTTCGCGTGTTGACGTAGCTGGAATTGTAGCGTAAACATAGCCCCATTCATCCATTTCAGCATCTTGAATTCCAATTTTTTGTAATTCTTCAACCAGTAATTTTGAAAGGTCTTTTTGCTTCATGCTTGAAGGAGTGGTCTCTGAATTAGGATCAGCTTCCGTATCAATTTGAACGTAGCGCATTAATCTTTCTCGAACTGAGTAGGGGTAGTTTATATGTTTCATTTTATCCGTGAATGGTTTCTGTTTTTCCGTATTTTTTTAGTAATTGTGCTTCAAATTCCAAGAATTCTTGCCAACATTTATCGACGTCAATGCCGTTTCCGTATTTTCGAGCAAATCCCAAAAATGTAGTATAATGCCTGGCCTCGCTTTCCATTAAGGAGCGATAGAATTTCTTCAAATCTTCGTCTTGAAGTTCCTCTGAAAGTATCTTAAATCGTTCACAACTTCTCGCTTCAATCATTGCTGCAAATAACATTTTATTGACAAACATTCCGTCAGGTGAACTATTCGTTTTATTTCTTCGGAGAAATTCACCTAAATCATTCACATAAGGATCTTTACGTTCAAAGCCGAGCGTTAATCCTCGCTCCAGTAATTTTTCATGAACCATATTGAAATGCTCCATTTCTTCTTGACAAATCGCCGTCATTGCTTGAACAAGATCGGTGTAATGCGGATATTGAACGATTATTGAAATGGCATTACTTGCTGCTTTTTGTTCACAAAAAGCGTGATCGACCAAAATTTCCTCTAGGTTTCTTTCAACCACATTGACCCAACGAGGGTCTGTCGCCATTTTCAATCCTAACATGTGCTATTTTTTGAAAAAAGTTGAGAATTCAGACCACGAAATTTGAGTTTGCTCACCCGAGGTCATATTCTTAACTTGAACTGTTTTTGAACTTAATTCACTTTCACCTAATAACGCCACAAATTGAACCTGAGTATCATTGGCATATTTTAGTTGCTTTTGAATCTTAACAGCATCTGGATAGAGTTCAGCTGAAATGCCATTTTTTCGTAATTCATGAACCAAAGTATAGGCTGCCTTGCTTTCCGAATTTCCAAAATTTACAAACATGATTTGTATTCCCTTTTCCAAATCTGAAGGAAAGAGATTGAGTGTTGTAAGTATATCGTATATTCGATCTGCTCCAAATGAGATTCCAACCCCAGATAAGCCCTTCATTCCAAACAATCCGGTTAAATCGTCGTAACGACCACCTCCACAAATACTACCCATCTGAACCTCGTGTGCCTTCACCTCAAAAATTGCACCCGTGTAATAATTTAGTCCACGAGCCAGGGTAACATCAAGTTCCAAAATTCCTTTTGTTAAGGCGATTTCATGAACAGAGTCGAGAACCGTTTCTAATTCTTGTATACCTAGCAAGCCTATTTGACTAGTTTTTAAGTATTCCTTTAAAAAGGAAATTTTTTGGGCGTTATCTCCTTTTAATTGAAACAAAGGCTTGATACGTTCGAGAGCATTCAATGAAATAGATCGAGTAATTAATTCTTGAATTACGCCATCTTCACCTATTTTGTCTAATTTATCAATTGCAACGGTAATATCAACAATTTTTTCAGCCTCACCACAAACTTCGGCAATTCCAGAAAGAATTTTTCGGTTGTTTATTTTAATAGTAAATCCGGGTAAATTGAATGCAGCAAGGACCTCATCAAAAATAAAAACCAAATCAATTTCATGAAGTAATGAGTCGCTACCAACAACATCAGCATCACATTGATAAAACTCTTGATAACGACCGTGCTGTGGTCGATCCGCTCTCCAAACAGGTTGGATTTGATAGCGTTTGAATGGAAAAGAAAGTTCGTTTTGATGTTGAACTACGAATCGAGCAAAAGGAACGGTTAAATCATAACGTAAGGCCTTTTCAGCAAGTGAGTTAGCAAATTTAGGTAGGTTATCTGCAGCAAGTGCTTCGAGATCTGCTTTGCGTACTTTTTCCCCACTGTTTAAGATTCTGAAAATCAATCGGTCACCTTCTTCTCCGTATTTTCCTAGAAGCGTTGAGGATAACTCGAATGATGGCGTTTCAATAGGTTTAAATCCATATTTTTCAAAAACAGTTCTAATAGTTGAAAAAATGTAGTTTCTTTTAGCAACATCAGTAGGAAGAAAATCACGTGTTCCTTTCGGAATAGAAGGTTTTTGAGCCATTTTTAAATTGTATTTTGTTTCATGACATCTACAATTACTCCATCGGAAAGACCGATTTTGGGAATTGAGATCGAATTTACTTGTAATTTTTCCAAAATAAAAATGAAAATTTGCATTGCAGGAACGATAACATCTGCTCGATCAGCTTTTAAATCAAATTTTGACATTCTTTCCACAAAGGACATTGGAAGCATTGTTTGGTTTAATTCTTTAATTTTTAGAAGAGAAACTTCATCCTCATTTTTTATTGAAAGTAATTTTTGAACTTTATTAATATTCCCACCTGTTCCGAAGACAAGTAAATTTTCTGGGTTTTGAATCGAATTAACTAACCAATCTGAAAGTTCCTGCCAAATAGTAGCATTTTCTTTGTTTCTCAGCAAGCGTATGGCACCTAATTCAAATGATTTAGCAGCAATTTTTTCCTGATTCTGGAAAACACTGATTTCGGTGCTACCTCCTCCTACATCAATAATTAAAAATGATTTTGATTTGTCGAAATCTAATAAACTAAATCCTTCTTGAATCAAATTTGCTTCCTCATCTCCCGAAATTATTTCCAAATTCAAATTCACTGTGGCTTTTATTTCCTGAACGATTTCAGAAGCGTTTAAAGCAATACGCATTGCAGATGTAGCAACAGCTCTAATCTGATCCACTTCAAAGGTCAAGCACGTAGAATAAAATGCTCGAATAGTATGAATAAATAGCGTTTTTTTGTTGTCTGAAATGCGCTCGTTTTCAAAAACATCATCACCTAACCGCAGAGGAATTCTTGTTTGATAAAGAGTTGAAATTACTGAATTTTGTATTTCGCAAATTTTCAGTTTAGCTGCATTTGTTCCAACGTCGATTACTCCAATTTTCATGTATTATCGAATTCTAATTTCGTAAGGTAGTTTCATTTGAATTCCAGTAAGCGATTCAATTTTCTTTAATTGATTGTAATAGGTCAAAAGCTCAGAAGGAATTGTGGTGTTTTTTGAAAAAGCGCCTTCATTTTCTTCATTTATCATATCAATAAAATCAAAAAGTTCGTTTGACTTATTGTGAGGGAAATATTCTACTTTTGGTTCCTTTATATTTGCTTGCTTGGCAGCAAAGGCAATAGCATCATTCAATCCGCCCAATTCATCAACAAGACCAATTTTTTTAGCATCTGCCCCTGTCCATACTCTACCTCTTGCAATTACGTTAACTTGTTCTTTGGTCATTTTTCGTCCTTCAGCAACTCGTCCTAAAAACTGATCGTAAATTTCATCTACCTCAAGTTGAATGCTCTCAAGTTCTTTTGGAGTGAGTTTTCGATTTAGTGACATTCCGGCATGGGCATTTGTTGAAGCTCTATCAAAGGTAATTCCCAAATAGTTTTCAAACATTTTACCAGTGTATGGAATCATGCCAAATACACCAATTGATCCAGTAATTGTCGTTGGTTCAGCAAAAATCTTGTAGGCAGGAGCGGCAACGTAGTATCCACCAGAAGCAGCAACATCACCCATAGAAACGATGACTTTTTTCACTTGGTTGGTGAGTTTTACCTCTCGCCAAATTTCATCACTCGCCAAAGCACTTCCACCAGGACTGTTAATTCTGAATACAACTGTTTTTATATCATCGTTGTTACGTACCTCTTTGAAAAGCTTACATATTTTATCTGATGCGACTCCGTCCCCTGATGTAGCTACATCTCCTTCGGCTACAATAACGGCAATATTTGGATCGTCAACGCCGGCTAGGGTTTGATCTTCATTGAATTCTTTACGAGCGTATTTTTCAAAAGAGTAAAAATTTAAATCGTCAACTTTTTTACATTTTGTCTTTTTACATAATTCAGTCATCACTTCATCTTTGTATTTCAGTCCATCGAGAAGTTTGAATTTCAAGGCATCATCTGCACGTTTAATCAGCATGGAATCTGCAATCAGATTTAATTCACTGGCAGAAACTTTTCGATCTTTGGCAATTTCAGCTAATATCGTTTCCCACATGCTATTCATGTATCGCTCAATTTGAACTCTGCTAGAATCACTCATTTCGGTTCTGAAAAAAGGTTCAACGGCACTTTTAAAATCGTTGTTCGTTCCACGAATTATTTCTACTTCAACGTTTAATTTATCGAGCGCATTTTTGAAAAAAGTAAGTTCAGCTCCAAGACCTAAAAATTCCATTGTTGAGGTTGGGAAACCATAATTTGTATTTGCTGCAGATGCTAAATAATATTCTTTTTGCGTGATTACCTCACCAGAATTATAGGCAACAACAAATTTCCCTGATTTTTCAAAGTCATTAATGGCATCACGAATTTCCTTAGTTGTAGAATAACCGCAACTCAAGTCATTAAGTTCAATATAAATCCCTTTTATATTATCGTCTTTTTTTGCCTTTTCAAAACCATATAAAAGATCGCGTAATCCGATTGAATTATCAACTGTAAAATCGGTAGGATTAATATTTGCCTTACCTTTTTCCGATATTTCACCTTTTAGCGTTAGGTGTAATATTGTGTTTTCTTTAACCCCTGCAACATCGGCGGTACTAAATGCGGCAATGAGACCTCCAAAAAAAAGAATAGTTACCATCCAACCAATGAATGAGGTCAGGACAATGGCTGTTAATGTGGGCCAAAATATTCTCCAAAAACTGATTTTTACTTTTTTTTCTTCCATAGTTATTTATTTTAAACTAGCCTATTGATTCTTTTGATTCGATTAACTTATCGAAGTCTTAAAATCGGCATTATTACATATTTATTACAAATCTTCTCGCGTCCTCTATTTTAGGCTGCATGTATTTGTCTTTATCCACAAATGATACTTTGTTTCTAAAAAGAGTTCTTAACTTTTCATTTTCGTTACTTGATTTCATAGGTTTTCTGAATTCAAGTGCTTGAAATGCAGTTAATAATTCAATTCCTTGTATCGTGTAACAATTATCCAAAATCTTTAAAAATTTTGTTGCTGCATTGGCTCCCATGCTCACGTGATCTTCTTGTCCATTACTTGAATCGATTGAATCAATGGATGCAGGGGTACAATATTGTTTATTCTGGCTAACAATTGAAGCACAAGAATATTGAACAATCATGAAACCGGAATTCAAGCCAGGTTTCGCTACTAAAAACGGTGGTAAATTTCTTGTGCCTGAGATTAATTTATACACTCGTCGTTCTGAGATACTACCCATTTCAGCCATAGCTATGGAAAGAAAATCAAGTGTAATTGCCAATGGTTGACCGTGAAAATTTCCTCCGGAAACAATTAAATCTTCCTCTGGAAAAATAGTAGGATTATCGGTTACAGCATTTATTTCATTTTCAAAAAGGGTTTTGGCATATTCAAGTGCATCCCAAGTAGCTCCATGTACTTGTGGAATACAACGAAAAGAGTAGGGGTCTTGAACGTGTTTTTTCTCCTGTTGTGCAATTTCACTGGTTGCGAAAATCGCTCGCATTTTTTCTGCAACCACTTTTTGACCGGAATGATTTCGTATTTCATGTAAAGAACTACCAAATGGTTCTAATCTCCCATCATACGCATCAAGGGAAATGCTTGATACGCGTATCCAATTATCCCAAAGTTGTATGGATTTTATCCAACCAATTGTTGCATGAGCACTCATAAATTGGGTTCCATTTAACAAGGCTAATCCCTCTTTTGCGCCAAGTTCTAGTGGGCTTAAATCATACTTTTGTAGTACTTCAAGAGAATGTAGAACTTTATTATCATACAAAACAGTTCCTTCGCCTATTAGCGGAAGTGATAAATGAGCAAGAGGTGCAAGATCTCCGGACGCACCCAAACTTCCTTGTTCAAAAATAATGGGCAAAATATCTTCATTAAAGAAAAAGAGTAATCGTTCAATGGTTTCGATTCTAATTCCCGAATGACCTTTGGCTAATCCTATTATTTTTAGGAGTAGCATACATTTTACGAGCTCCTTGTTGAGTTTATCTCCTGTGCCACAGGCATGAGAAATAACCAAATTTGTTTGAAGTGTAGATAAATCTTCTTTAGAAATTGCCGTATCGCACAAGGAACCGAATCCAGTATTTATACCATAAAATAGTTTGTCGGAATTTTCAATTTTTTCATCCAAATAACGTCGACAAGCAACGATAGCTGTTCGTGCGTTTTCTCCTAATTCTATTTTAAGATTCTTTTCAAGGATGTCTTGTATATCCTTAAGATGCAGCCATTGATTATCAAGTATAAATTTATCCATTTATTAAGTCAAAATTGAAAAACAAAGATAGAATTAATCATTTTTACTAGCAGGAATATTTTTGAACAAAGTAATTCAGTTTTATTTCTCAAAAAGGATAAAATCCAAAATCAGAATATTTCAATTACTGTTTTATTTATTCAACTTAAGCACTCCAAATCGCTCTCTTCCACCTGATACTCCGTAAAGTATTAATTCTTGATTTTGTCTGTTCAGGGTAAATAGTTTTGGTAGTACCATGGAATTAATTTCTTTTTGGTTGAAAATTGATCTTCTTGTACTAATTCCACTTTTTAAATCTATTTCAACGAGTGCAACGGCATTTCTTCTACGATTAAAATTTGTTGAGCGAATTCCATTTTCGCTTGTAAAATCTCCTGCAGAATTGTAATTCTTTACATTGTCGTTGAAAATAACGCAAAATTTCCCGTTATCAATGTAGTTTGAATAACTGCTAAAAGGGCCGTTATCATTTAGCGAGGATTGACTTTTTTCAATGGTTTTACACCAATCAAAGTTATTGTTAACTCCAATTTTAAAAGCCAAAATATCGTCGTAATAATAATAATTTACTGAATTGGAAATACCTGTACGTGTATCAAAATTTGTTCGAGAATACACATAATACTGTTCGACTGAGCCAACAATACTTCCATCTGGAAGAAGGTTCATGTTTCTAAGTCTGTACTCATAAAGTTGATTTGTACTTTGCCAACTATCATTGAAATTCCTTCCATTAAACCGAGTGTTGTCACTCCATTGAAGGCGAGTTAATTCACTACTAAAAGCGATAAATCCTTGTTTGGATATAGAATCTTTTTCAGAATCAATGGTCATGTAGAAAACACCTGTTGTTCCTTGCGCATTTACATCTGAGTACAAACCTGTTAGCGTAAACAAGGAGTCTGTGCTACTCATTTCTAACTCTTCAACTCGTTTACCACTAAAATCAAGTTTAAATGAAGACAAGGTATCTGATTTTATTTGATAGACATGCATCGCTTTGTAATTTTTGAAATTACGCGTAAACATTTTGTCGTTTGGCTTTAAATGTTCGGTAACACTCATGTAAAAGTCACCTTTATTTGAAAGATGGTGCGCATTGATAGTAGCCATATTTCCATCAAAAGGAAGCGAATATTTACCTTTATTTAAAACAGTCAAATTTGAATCAAGTATGGCAAAACCGTATGTATCTTGATTGAGTCTGTTTCCAGGAATTTCGTATGTGATTGCTAAAAACAACTTGTTTTCAGACTGGGTAATTTGAAATTCAGGTTGAGCAGATAGTTTTTCATTTTCGTAACAAAGAATTTGCTCTGCTGGACCAATATTTTTCAGGGTGCTTCCGAGTCGTTGAAAAAACAAGCAATGATTTTTTCCATTCTTATCTGAAAGAAAGAGGATAGGTTGATTTTTAACAGTAGCGCCGTATTCCAAAGAAGCCATACCATTTTCAACAGTTTGTTTTATTTTGGCAGATTCCAGTTTAGAGAGATTTTCATGTTCAACAATATAGTATGAACCAAAAACACGGCCTCCTAACCACCTCAATGAATAAAAATTACCATCATTTTTTGGAATTATTGATAATAATGAACCGTTGCTTCTTTCGAGTGGACCCCATTGAATATTTTGTTGAGCATAAATTGTTATGCAAAACAAACAGAATAATCCGATGAGGAGTTTTTTCATGTTAGTTTACTAATTGAATTCCCGTGTAATTGCTCGGGGTAATTGCTTTTAATTCCGTTTTTAATTCCTCCGTAATTGACAAGCCATCAATGAAAGATTTAACGCTCTTTTCAGTGATTCCTTCATTTGTTCTTGTCAAATCTTTTAATAATTCATACGGTTTTTCAAATCCTTCGCGTCTTAAAACAGATTGAATTGCTTCAGCAACAACCGCCCAATTATTTTCTAAATCTTCGTGAAATGCTTTTTCATTGAGAAGAAGTTTGTCAAGTCCCTTTAATGTCGAGGAAATTGCAATGATTGTGTGAGCTATTGGAACTCCAATTACTCTTAAAACTGTTGAATCTGTTAGGTCGCGTTGTAGTCTAGAAACGGGAAGTTTTGCTGCTAAATGTTCAAAAAGTGCATTGGCAATGCCAATATTTCCCTCTGAATTTTCAAAATCAATTGGATTTACCT
>JBIKQS010000223.1:0-4528 GCA_044349575.1 Crocinitomicaceae bacterium | reverse complement strand
CACCATCGCGTAATGATACTGGAAGTAATGGGTCGTAATGCGGGTTGGATTGCTTTACAAACAGCCATTGCGGGAGGAGCTGAAGTTTGTTTAATTCCTGAAATCCCCTACTCTATTGAAAAAATAATAGAGCGGATCGAACGGAGGTATATAATAGGAAAGGGTTTTGCAACAATTGTAATTGCAGAAGGAGCAAAATCTCAAAACGGTCAAGTGACTTCTGCCGAAGGTGATTTACATTCTGAACATGTGCGACTTGGCGGGGTTGCATTTACCTTAGCTCAACAGATAAAAGACCAAGGTTGTCAGGCTGAAATTCGTGAAACGGTATTGGGGCATGTGCAACGTGGTGGAGTTCCTATACCATTCGATAGGTATTTGGCTACAATGTTTGGGGCAAAAGCATTTGAATTGGTTCAAAAAGGGGAATTTGGAAAAATGGTTGTTCTCAAAGGAAATCAATTTGAATCAACATTTCTTTCAGGTGTTTCAAAATCCATTAAGTTAATAGAACCTGATTGTTTTGAAATTCAAGCGGCCAAATCCATAGGGATTTCCTTTGGCGATTAATACCTTGTTATAGCGGCAAAACCATTGAATTTTTTTAACGAGCCATCTGGTAAGAAAACTACATCTCCTCCATGATTTAAATTTGCTTCAATCAGTTCATCGTAAATATCATCTACAACATTCTGTAAATTTCGATCTTCTTCTCCCACGAGTATTAGAGCATTTTTGGTAATTTGTGCTGATTGAAATAAATTCTCCTCAAGAAACAGGGTTTGAATTCTACCTTCCGGTATAGCTTCCCATATTTCATTAATATCACACAAGTAATTTCCATTAGTTAAAGCCAACTCCAATTCTTCCAAGCGCTTATTTTCCTTTTCAATACAATGTTTATGAAGGATTTTCCACGATTCAGTCACGATATGTTGAGACGTTTCTTTTTCATGATTACCTTTCATATAAACGGGAAAAATGGTGTGTTTTTGATCGGCAATTTTAAGGTATTCATGAAAATTGGAAGATTCGGTACAAATAAAAACAGGCAAATTATGCAGGTAACGAATAGCATTTACCTCCTTGTCAATTCTATTGAAAAATTCTGCCAAATAGTGGGTTTGAATACTGGCATTTTTTTTCTCTCGAACCATCGTTGGGAACAGGTCGGAATTTTCAATGGGAAATGGCTTACCAATTTCTTGAACTAATTTTTCACTTAATGCTTCGAGAAGACGTGCTTTTTTTTCGGTCAAAACTAAAATCAAATAATTCGTTTCATAATGGAGTGCTCGAATCAAATCACGAGTAGCAAATGTTGTGTCTATTACTACCCTATTCCCTACTGAAATAGGCAAACGTGTATAGGTGGCAATCTCTTCATTTACAAAAAGTAACAAACTTTCTTGATTCTCCAAATGGTTTATTGAGGCTTCTAATTTTCGTAATTTCTCGGTCAAAAACTCAGCTCTTTCCTTGGTTTCAAAAGTTAGTAATCGAGCATTTGCTTGTTGAATCAAATTTTTTAGCCCTATACGATCTTGTAATTTTTCTGGTTTTACTCGATGTGTATTAAGCAAAATTGATATGCAAACATCTGACTTAATGTCTTTTACGAGTTGAAGGGTGTTATCCATAATAAACTGATTTGTTTAGAACGAATTTACTTCCATCAAGACCACATTTGTGTTATATTTAATTTTCGAATTTTTGCAAGTAACTTGTTGAATATACACTTCCATTTAAAAAATAAACCATCCTTACCCACACGATTTTCCTGAGTGACGAGTTTTTTTAAAGATAAAAACTGGATCTAATTACAAACTTTAGTGATTAATTTTTGACACTCTTCGGTTCTGAAATAAAAAGTGATCTTTCGTAAAATTTTGTAAATTTCAGTAAAAAGCCTTAATTTCATTTTTTTGTAGTAATCAAAAACCATTCAATACCAGGTTCACCATGAAAGTTTTAAAAGTTCAAGCCCTTAGAGGCCCAAATATTTGGAGTATCAGTCGAAAGAAATTAATTCAAATGCGTTTGGATTTGGAGGAAATGGAACAATCTCCGACAAATGTAATACCGGGTTTTAGAGAACGAATAGAAGCTATGTTTCCTACAATGATTGAACATCGATGTTCTGAAGGTGAGCGTGGTGGTTTTTTTCACCGAATTGAACGTGGAACATGGATGGGTCATGTAATTGAACACATTGCGTTGGAAATTCAAACGTTGGCAGGGATGGATGTGGGTTTTGGAAGAACACGCGAAACAAAAACACCGGGAGTATACAATGTCGTTTTCAATTACATCGAAGAAAAGGTTGGTTTATACGCTGCAGAATCAGCAGTTCGTATTGCTGAGGCATTGATTTCTGGACAAGAATACGATTTGGATCACGATATCCAAAAAATGAGAGAGATTCGAGAAGATGTTCGCTTAGGGCCAAGTACGGGAAGTATTGTAGATGAGGCTGTTGCACGAGATATTCCTTGGATTCGTTTGGGTACAAATTCACTTGTTCAATTAGGTTATGGCGTTAATCAAATGAGATTTCAGGCTACCATAACGTGTAAAACGAGTAATATTGCGGTTGACATTGCTTGCGATAAAGAGGACACGAAAAGGTTATTGGAAGCAGCATCTATACCTGTGGCTAGCGGTTCTATTTGTGTGGATGAAGAAGATTTAGAAGCTACTATTCGTAAAATAAATTATCCAATTGTTATAAAGCCTTTGGACGGCAATCATGGAAAAGGGGCTTCTATCAATGTTACGAATTGGGAGGATGCCGTAGAAGGCTTGGCTCACGCAAAAAAATATTCAAGAAGAGTTATTGTTGAGAAATTTATTTCCGGATTTGATTTCAGGGTTTTAGTAATTGACAATAAAGTAGTTGCTGCTGCTCAAAGAGTTCCCGCTCATATTGTAGGAAATGGCAAAATGACCATTCAACAGTTGATTGATGAAACCAATAAAGATCCTCGTCGTGGTTATGGCCATGAGAATGTACTGACTGAAATAACAGTGGATAGAGATACCACTGAATTACTTGAGAAACTGGGTTATACCTTAGAAACAATACCGCCAAATGAAGAGGTAGTTTTTCTGAAATCAACCGCAAATTTAAGTACGGGAGGAACATCCATTGATGTTACAGACATGATGCACCCTGAAAATATTTTTATTGCTGAGCGTATTTCACGAGTTATTGGTTTGGATGTTTGTGGAATTGATATAATGGCACAAAACTTAACTGAATCTTTGAAAGAAAATGGAGGTGTAATACTTGAGGTTAATGCTGCTCCTGGATTTAGAATGCACTTGGCTCCATCATCGGGACTTCCCCGAAATGTGGCTGCTCCCGTAATAGATATGTTATATCCTCCCGGAAAACCATCTCGCATTCCCATTATTGCAATCACAGGAACCAATGGAAAAACAACTACCACAAGATTATTAGCTCACATTGTAAAAAATAACGGTCACAAGGTTGGATTCACCACATCTGATGGAATTTACATACAAAATCACATGATGGAAAAAGGTGATACAACCGGCCCAATTAGTGCTGAATATGTACTAAAAGATCCAACGGTTGATTTTGCTGTATTGGAAACTGCTCGAGGTGGAATTCTTCGATCCGGCCTTGGATTTTCACAATGTGATATTGGAATTATAACAAATATTCAAGAGGACCATTTGGGAATCAGCGATATCCATGATTTAAACGACTTAGCTCGCGTAAAATCAGTAGTTGTTGATAGTATTAAAAAAGATGGCTGGGCCGTTTTAAACGCTGAGGATGATAAATGTGTTGAAATAGCCGCTACCCTGAACTGTCATGTTGCTTTATTTAGTATGAATGAAAACAACCCTGTTATCGTTGAACATTGCAAAAAAGGTGGAATTGCTGCCATTGCCGAAAATGGCTTTGTAACGATAAAAAAAGGTGATTGGAAAATACGTGTGGAACGAATTACGCATATTCCACTAACCATGAATGGAAAGGCTAAATTTATGATTTCAAACACATTAGCTGCCACTTTAGCTTCCTATCTCTGGGGATTCAAAACCGAAGATATTCGACTATCCTTAAATACGTTCTTGCCTAGTGCCGCTCAAACTCCTGGAAGGCTTAATATTTTTGAGTTTTCTAAGTTTAAAGTGATGATTGATTTTGCGCACAACCCAAGTGGCTACCGTGGAATTGAAGAGTTTTTACAATCAGTTGATGCAACGCGAAAAATTGGAATAATTTCAGGTGTTGGTGACAGACGCGACGAAGATATTAAGGAATGTGCGCGCATTGCAGCAAGAATGTTTGATCACATTGTAATTCGTCAAGAAAAACACTTACGAGGAAGAAGCGAAGAAGAAATCATAAATCTTATATTAGAGGGGATTAATGAAACCAATTCTGCTGTCACATACGAAGTTGTAACGCTTGAAGTTGATGCAATTAAACATGCCATTTCAATAGCAGAGGATGGAACCTTTATTACAGCTTTAAGCGATGTAATTGATA
>JBIKQS010000222.1:0-4556 GCA_044349575.1 Crocinitomicaceae bacterium | reverse complement strand
CAAGCCGGTTTGGTAGACCATATTTTGGGTGCACAAGGCGAGGTAAATGTGCAAGGTGAACAACAACAAAAATTAGATGTCGTTGCTGATGAAGCGTTTATAAGAGCTTTTGAACTTGGTGGTGAAGTATGTGGCATTGCTTCAGAGGAGAACGAAGATTTTGTGGCTTTTAGCTCTGAATCAGCAAAAAATGGTAAATACGTTGTGCTTTTTGATCCACTTGACGGTTCAAGCAACATTGATGTAAATGTTTCTATTGGAACAATTTTCTCCATTTATCGCCGCATTTCACCAATTGGAACGGAGGCTACATTGAATGATATGTTGCAACCTGGCACTCAACAAATTGCTGCAGGCTATGTATTGTATGGCTCCTCAACAATGTTAGTTTACACAACGGGAAATGGCGTTAATGGTTTTACGCTCGATCCGTCAATAGGTGAGTTTTGTTTATCTCATCCGAATATGACAATGCCTGAAAATGGCAGATTGTACGCCATGAATGAAGGAAATATTTTTGAATGTGAAGAAGGTTTACGAAAATACATAAACTATTGTCAAAGCAGAGAAAATCAGACTGGAATGCCCTATTCTGGTAGATATATTGGCTCTTTAGTAGCTGATTTTCATCGCAACCTCATCAAGGGAGGTATTTATATTTATCCAGATGTTTTGAGCGCCCCAGAAGGAAAGCTTCGTCTTTTATACGAATGTAATCCATTGGCTTTTATAGCGGAACAGGCAGGAGGATTGGCAACTACAGGTAGAAATCGAATTCTAGAGATTAAACCTGAACGACTGCACCAACGAGTTCCATATTACGTAGGTTCAAAATTGATGGTGGAAAAAGCAATGGAATGTTTGGTCAGTTAGATCAATCAATTGAATGGATGGGTAGAACCATAAATGATTTCTCAAAGTACGGACTGTTTTTATAAATAAAATACAATTGTTCCCACTCTGAATTTCGAAATGACTCACTTTCTTTTTTCATCTTCTCAAAATCTAGTTTCAATTTTGGATTAGAATCTAACATGAATTTTACCTGATCAATGAATACATAGGAAGAAAAATACTCTTTTTGTTGCAGGTAAGAATCGTAAAAATTCCAACTAAAGAATGAGTCCTCAGCGTCTGGAATTAAAGCTGCTAAAATAAAATTTCTACTACGTTGCTTTGTTGGAATTAAAATATCACCAGGCTTAAGCGAAAGATTAACTTCAAATTTATCGAACAAAATACTGTTATGTTTAAAATGTCCCTCATAAGGTTTAGTTAAACTTTTATACGAGTTGATGCGATAAGAACTTGCCTTTAATACGGAATCTGATTTCACGGTATAAAATTCAATGTTATTGCTTCTCAACCTCGTAATGGTTTCTTTTTCCTGACCACCAACAACGAAATAGCGGGGAATTGCATATTTGTTCATTGGTTTATACTTTCTGAAATGAGGAATGTCTTTATTAAATGGCTTTGATCTGTCGTATAATAAACGCGGTAAATTGGTTATCGGATCTATAGGTTTGGAAAATTCATATCCTTTGAACATGACAGAATCTTTTTCTTCAGTGAGCTCATGATTATACGAATATACCTTTTGTAAATTCGACCAGTCAAATGCCTCTCTTCTGCTTTTTTCAATTTCAGTGCTAGATTCAGTAGTCCATTTTACAAGTACATCTAAAAAGTCATAGGTTACTTGAACTCTTTCCTTGAATGGCTTGAGCATATGTGTTTCAACGGTGAAACTTAACGAATGAAACAAGCTCGCATATCCCATTGCATATCTAGGCAAATCATTAAAGGCTATAATGCCCGACTCAGGTGTTTCACCTTTCAATTCAACGTAGGGGAACAAATCAACTTTTCGATTTCCTAATTCTTTTTCAAGGCTAGGAATACAGAGATTATACGTTAACTCATTCATGGAAGGAGCCAATCTTTCACGCATACTCGATATATACGTTAATGAATATTGGTAATCTGCACCATTAGATACATGATTATCTACAAAAACATCAGGATCTAAGGCATGAAAAATACGAGAAAAAGTAAATGCATTTTCTGAATCCATTTTTACAAAATCTCTATTCAAATCCAAATTTCTTGCATTTCCGCGGAATCCATATTCTTCGGGACCATTTTGATTTGCTCGACTTGTTGATGAACGCTGCATCATGCCACCCACATTGTATGCAGGAATTATAGCAACCATTGGAAATGATTTACAAGGTTTACCCTGTTTAATCCATTCATCAATCCAAATTAAGGAAGCATTAATACCATCTGGCTCTCCCGGATGAATGGCGTTGTTTATTAAAATTGTCGTTCCATTTCTTGCTTTTTCAAAGGTTTTGGTAGAATCTGAATCTGCATTAATAATTACCACATAAATCGGCAATCCATAATCAGACAACCCCATATTGAAAAGCTTAATTTCTTTGTTTTCCTTATCCAACTTTTTTAAATAAGCAACCAACTCAGGATAACTTGGGGATGTATCACCACGCCACTGAGCCCTAGAAAACAAGGATAATAAAGCGAAAAAAAGAATGAAAATATACTTCACTCGCTTAAATGAATTAGAAATTATAACTCAAACCAAAACTTGGCAAGATTGGAAACTGATAAATTTCATCGTTGGTTACACGATTAACATAAAAGATATTTCTTCGATTGTAAACGTTTGTAATACTTCCAACTAATTCCAACTCTGATTGATTTTTAAATTTAATTCGCTTTTTAACTGTGATATCCAACCGATGGTAATAAGGAAGGCGCTCGCTGTTAAAATCTCCAAGAAGTGTGGTTATTGACGTTGCATTATTCGTAACGTAATCAGAGGTAACTCCGCTTTGGAAATTTTCGTTTTGATAATAACCTGCTGTTGGCGTGAATGGCAAGCCTGAGCCCAAATTCCAACGTCCGTTCAATTCCCATGATTTATTTTTTCCAAAACTGTAGGAAGCAACTAAATTTAGGTTATGTCGACGATCGAAAACAGGAAAATAATTTATAAAACCATCCCAGCGCGTAGAATAACTGTAAGAATAACCTGTCCAAATAAACAATCCTTTGTAGTTGTATTTAACTAATAAATCGACTCCGTAGGTTTGACCTGACTCCAAAATAAAATCTTTTTTGAAAACATCATCTATTTGAGAAAATTCAGCAACATCATCGTAGAGCTTGTTTTGATTGATATTACTTAATTGAGAAAAGTATTTGTAATAGCCCTCCAAATTCACGGTTATTCTTTTACCAAGATCATATTCCCCACCCAAAATTGCATGCCAAGCATACTGAAGACCATTCTTTGTATCTCGTGCTTGTTGGAATTCATTAATGAACGTTTCCTGAACATTGGTTGGTGCCGACAACAAACCATTAAATAAGTTTACAATGTCTTTATCCGAAGAGGCTGAAGTAAAGTTTTGAGAAAAACGTCCGCCGGAAAATTTTAATCTGAATTTATCGGTTGCATTGTATTTTACTCCAATTCTCGGTTCAGGAGAAATTGTACCCAAAGATGAATAGACTTGAATTCTAAAGCTTGGTTGAATTACCCACTTCTCACCAAATTTTTGTCGAAGATTTACGTACGTGCCAATTTCCGTAGTGAAATTAATCAGTTCTATTTTTCGCTGCAATTCATTAAAGGTTTTAAATTCAGTATTGAATCCGTTCAAGTTAAACCCATAATTCAATTCACTTTCATTCGGCAGGAAATAGGTAAAATCAAATCCCATATCAAAACCTCCTATTTTACTAGTTCGTGGTTGCGCGTTGTTTTCAGCAAATGTCGTTTGGTAATTACTTCCATTTACATGACCTTTAATTAATACCGGAGAACTATTAGGCACAAGTACGAAATTAATTCCTAGTCCAGCTGCATTCCAATTCAAATCAGCTACATTGTAATTTACACTGTCTTGATTATAGAATCCAAAAGCACTAAATTTCGAACCTCCATTTCCATTAAATGTAATTTTTCCGTAGATATCAGTGAAATTAAAAGGCAATCCATCTGTTTCATTAATTCGTGGATAAAGTGATTTAGAGGTATAGTCTAACAAACTGTGTTTTGCTGAAAAGACATACGATCCTGAACCCGGTTTTCCATCTTTAGATCGTTGAAGCGGTCCTTCAAGAATTAATTTAGCAAGAAAAGGTGAGGCAGAAACTTTCCCTCCAAATTTCACGCGATCCCCATCTCGGTATGAAACATCCATAATTGAAGAAATTCTTCCACCATATTGTGCATCAAAACCACCTGTATAAACATCAACATTTTTGATCAGTTCAGTTTCAAAAATGGAGAAAAAGCCAATTGTATGAAATGGATTGTAAATTGTCATTCCATCTAAAATTGTTTTATTTTGAATGGGAGTTCCACCTCTTACATACAACTGCCCTCCTTGGTCACCTGTTGTTACAACTCCCGGAACTACACTTACAGATCCAATTAAATCACTTTCTGCGGTAGTATTTGGAATTGTAGATATCATTTTCGCATCCATTTTGTAGGTTCCTGTAAGAACTTCATTTTTCTT
>JBIKQS010000221.1:0-4566 GCA_044349575.1 Crocinitomicaceae bacterium | reverse complement strand
GTCTTTACCAGATAATGCTTTGTTCATCTTAGCGTTAAAGTGCATCACATAAGGCGCAGGATATTTAAGGCACTTGGTATAACTCTCATTCGCCTTACCCGGATTTTTCAGTTCAGAGTATAGTTGGCCTAAAATAAAATAAATCCGTGCTTTTTCTTTTTTTTGACTTAGTTCTACCGCTTTTTCTAAAGATGCAACGGCAAGCTTAACTTCATTCTTTTTTAAATAATATTCAGCTTTAACCTTTAACAAGTCATCTCTTAAATGACTAGGGAATTTAGCAGGCTCATCTTTTTGAGCTTTACTTTTTGATTTGCTCTTAGACTTGCTCTTTGATTTGCTTTTGGATTTAGATGAACTTTTTTTACTTGATGAACTTCCTTTCTTTCCTTTATTGTCATCGCCGTATTGTTCATCTACAACATCTTCAAGGGATTCAATATTTGTTAAAGCATCTGAATAATTTTCTTGATCAATAAAAATTTTGGCCTGCCATAGTTGGGCTATATAATTAGACTTGTCTTTGGCAAATAAACGTGAAATAAATTCAAAATTTTTCGAAGCGTCTTCGTAATTTCTTTTGTAATAATTTGCGACACCAACGGTAATGAAGTTTTCATCGATGTAGGTGTTGTATTCAACCTTTTTGTAGGAGCCTTTGATAGAGGGCATACTATGGTTTTGAATAACCTTTGTACATTTTGAAATTGCGGTGTCAATGGATGGTAAAAGCCCTTCTACTTCTTTTTCGTTTGGTAATCGATCAATTGGAAGAACAACGTAAAAGTCTTCTTTATAAGACGTTTTAAAGGTTCGCATGGATTGACTGATCAACTCGTTTGCATTGAAATA
Organism: Crocinitomicaceae bacterium; assembly: GCA_044349575.1. GTDB lineage: Bacteria > Bacteroidota > Bacteroidia > Flavobacteriales_D > Crocinitomicaceae > UBA952. The sequence continues at coordinate 3,714 of JBIKQS010000221.1, read as the reverse complement.
GCCGTTGTATTTGGCAGTAACCGAGTGGTATTTGCGATTTATATAGGTATTCTTTTCTGTCGAGCAAGCACTCAGAATAAGTAAAAATGCCAATAAATAAGTTGCTCGCGTAAAATTCATGTAAAATCCTAATTATTTATAACAGCGTAAATCTTGATTTATTGTGTTTTAGGCAATATTTGTGAATACTTGTTGAATGTCATCATCGTCTTCAATCTTATCCAATACTTTTTCAATTTCAACAAGTTGCTCCTCTGTAAATTCTACAGGTGATGTTGGAATTCTTTTCAAACTTGATTTTTGAACTTCTATTGACATATCCTCAAGGGCTTTTGCTAACGTGCCAAATGAGGTGTAGTCTCCAGAAACTATAAGTCTTTCATCAGTGACCTCTATTTCATCACATCCGGCATCAATCAATTCCAGCTCTAACATTTCTGGATCCAATGAGTCGGTTTTATTTATTTCAAAAATACTTTTTCTTTCAAACATAAATTCCAAGGAGCCGGTTGGCACCAATGAGCCGCCACACTTATTGAAATAAGATTTAACGTTGGCAACTGTTCTAGTTGGATTATCCGTGGCACATTCAACAAAAATTAAAACACCATGTGGTCCTTTTCCTTCGTAATTAACTTCTGTAAATGAGGCAATGTCTTTTTGAGCAGCTCGTTTAATTGCAGCCTCAATATTGTCTTTAGGCATATTTTCAGCCTTTGCATTCTGAATAGCAGTTCTCAACTTTGCATTGGTAGTTGGATCCATTCCACTTTCCTTGGCAGCCATCGTAATTGCCTTGCCTAGTTTTGGAAACATCTTGGACATTTTATCCCATCTTTTTTCTTTTGCCGCTCGTCTGTATTCAAATGCTCTTCCCATATTTCGAAATATTTGCTCCAAATTTAAGTAATACACATTAAAAAGTCACGTTTTTTTCAAGCTTTTACTCTAGAATTTTATCTGATTTTTTATGCTAGAGTAGAAAATACCTATTTTTGCTAAAAAAAAGCATGCAATCCATTCATTCCTACTCATTTCAAAATAAAAAAGCATTAGTTCGAGTTGACTTTAATGTCCCACTCGATAAAAACTCCTTTGAAATTACAGATGATACTCGCATCAGAGCGGCAGTCCCTACCTTGAAAAAAATTCTATCTGGTGGTGGTTCTGTTATTTTAATGACGCATTTGGGTCGACCAAAAAATGGTCCGGAAGAGGCTTATTCATTAAAACATATTGTAAAAAGAATTGAAGAGTTGTGTGAGACTCGAGTTATATTTTCTGAGTCTTGTATAGGCGGGGATGCAGAAACGGCAAGCGAAAAATTAGGCCAGGGAGAGATTTTATTACTAGAAAATGTCCGGTTTTTTAAAGAAGAAACGGAAGGTGATCGAAACTTTGCTGAAAAATTAGCGAAATTGGGTGATTGTTACGTGAACGATGCCTTCGGAACAGCGCACAGGGCTCACGCGAGTACGGCTGTAATTGCTGAATTTTTTCCGAATGATAAAATGTTTGGCTTATTGATGGAAGCTGAAATAGTTAGTATTGATAAAGTACTAAATAGTACGAACGAACCAAAGACAGCCATAGTTGGCGGGGCAAAGGTTTCATCGAAAATAACTATTATTGAAAATCTCCTAAATAAAATGAATTCCATTATTATAGGTGGAGGAATGGCATACACATTTATCAAAGCACAAGGAGGGAAAATTGGTTCTTCATTGGTTGAAGACGAATTCTTGGATACTGCATTGTCAATTATTGATAAAGCTAAACAACTTGGGGTTGAAATTATTCTTCCGGTAGATACCGTTATTGCTGATTCATTCTCAAATGATGCACAAAGAAATGAGGTGAAAATTGATGAAATTCCTGATGGATGGCTGGGATTGGATACGGGTAAAGTTTCAGAACAGGTGTTTGATAAAGTGCTTAGTAATTCAAAAGTGATTTTATGGAATGGTCCCATGGGCGTTTTTGAATTTGATAATTTCCAAACTGGCACGAAACAAATTGCAAATAGTATCGTAAAGGCTACACAAAATGGTGCATTTTCTTTAGTTGGAGGAGGTGATTCTGTTGCAGCAGTCAATAAATTTGGACTTGCCCAACAGGTTTCGTATGTTTCAACTGGAGGTGGAGCGATGTTGGAATACTTGGAAGGAATAGAACTTCCGGGTATAAAGGCAATTCGAAACTAATAAACTGAAATGCGCCTAATGAATAATTTGTAAGGCGTATATGGTTTTTTCTAGTTTGGTTTTTTTATACCTCTTTTTACCACTCAATCTTGTACTCTATTATGTTTCCGGCAATTTATTGTATCGAAACATTTTATTGACTTTATTTTCATTTTTCTTTTATGCTTGGGGTGAACCAGTATGGATAGTTCTTTTGCTTTTTTCAGCTCTTTTTGATTACGGAAATGGTATTTTAATCGAGAATTTGAAGAGTAAATCTAAGGCTAAAATTGTGGTGGCTTTTTCAATCATCGTGAATATAGGTTTACTCGTGGCATTTAAATACAGTGGATTTTTGTACGATAATCTGTCCGTACTAATTGATTTACCCTTTGCTCGTCCAGATGTAACACTCCCTATTGGTATTTCATTTTATACCTTTCAAACGATTTCCTATACAATTGATGTTTACCGTGGTGATGTTAAAGCACAACGCAATCCCATGAACTTTCTCCTTTTTGTTAGCTTATACCACCAATTGGTTGCAGGGCCTATCGTACGTTACAAAACAATTGCAGATGAAATAAACGGTCGAAAATTCCATTGGGATGATTTTTCATCAGGAATCGGTCGATTTTCGCTAGGATTATTCAAGAAAATTGTAATTGCCAATACTGCCGGAGCACTTGTTGATAGTTATTTGATTGATAATTTTGATCTTTTGACAAGTCCAACTGCTTGGTTTGGTCTATCCATGTTTGCGGTTCAAATTTATTTTGATTTCTCAGGGTATTCAGATATGGCAATCGGGCTAGGGCGAATGTTTGGTTTTCATTACGATGAAAATTTTAAAAATCCATATGCAGCAAATTCAATCACTGACTTTTGGCGAAGATGGCACATTTCCTTGTCCACTTTTTTCAGGGATTACGTGTACATCCCAATGGGTGGGAATAAGTTAGGAAAACCGAGAATGTATTTCAATATATTGGTTGTTTGGGCTTTGACTGGTTTTTGGCATGGTGCGAGCTGGAATTACATGCTTTGGGGTCTTTATTTTGCCTTACTTTTATTCCTTGAGAAAGGGTTTCTTTTATCGCTTTACGCCATCATCCCATCGTTTTTTAGGTATTCAATCACCTTGGTTTTAGTGGTTTTTGGGTGGTCGTTATTTTATTTTGAAGACTTATCGAGATGGAGTTTGTTCTGTAGTAATTTATTCAACTTTTCACCCAACCAAATTCTGGCATTTTCTTTTGATCTTCGTCAAAATCTGTTTTGGTTGATATTGGTTGTATTATTTTGTATTCCATGGGATGAATTAAATTTTGTGAACAAACGTTGGGAGTCTGTTGCATCCAATCAAGTCGTCTTTTCGGGTAAGATTATTCTACATGTAATAGTCCTCTTGATTTGCACATCGTTTTTAGTAGGTAGTTCGTATAACCCGTTTTTATATTTTAGATTTTGATGGATAGGTTGAAAATTATACACGTTTTTCTTTATTCTGGGTTACTCGTTCTTGGTATGC
>JBIKQS010000220.1:0-4569 GCA_044349575.1 Crocinitomicaceae bacterium | reverse complement strand
TGGAAAATGATCTCCAATAAAGCCCATATCATTTATCCATTTATCGGCTCTTTCTGGAAAAATTTGACGCAAAGGACCAAACGTCCCATTTTTTGACAACAACTCTATTCCAGCATCAGAAATTTCACTGTTTACAATCAATCTTCCAAGCATTTCATTCATTTCTTGATCTGATACCATTCCAGGGAAAACGAATTTTTCAGAAGCTTTTGAATAATTTTTATCCTTCAAGTAAGTACAAACTTCTTTTAAGTCAGTAATGAATTGTTCTTTATTGGCTTTTAGACCAAGTTTTGATGAACCTTTAAATAAGGCAGTTACTCTGCCAGATGTTGTTCCAGAATATTTTACAGAAATGGAAAATGTACCACTTCTAGCTGCCTCATTTAAAACTTTTAAGTGTGCTTCTGAAATAGTACCTCCAACTCCTTCAAGAGCGCCCTTGATTCCAGAAACTGTTATATAATAACTTTCTAACGTGTACATTACCTTTGATGGGGAAAAAGGAATATTATCTCCTAAAGTAACTTTCAGAATGTTAGGCAATGAATCTAGTGTTGCGCCATCCTTGAAATCTCCCAAAAATAAATTGGGTTTTGGCGTTGATTTTACGAGGTATTTTTTTTCTCCCAATACTACTTCTTTTCCTTTTTTGTCTTTGCCAACACATTGCACTGTAATATATTTCCCAACTTGATCTGCGGTAGCCACTACCAACGAAGGTGAGGCTTTAACATCAATATACCCAGAACCACCACCAGCAGCAGAAAAATCCATAGGTATTCCAACGTAAACTACAGCCATTCCTTCCTGTTCAATTACAGCATAACTTGCATTGTTTTGACTAAAGGCAAATTGAATTGAAATAATAAATAGAGCAAGGAAATAAACAAATTTTCTCATGACTTAAATTTTAAATGTTGAAGTTACTAACCCTTCGTAGGGACCTGAAACTCGAACTGAAATAATGGCTATATTTCCTGGAGAAACACTTTTTAGTGCAGTTAAATGAGCAGATGAAATCGAAGATCCAGAACCTTCGAGACTTCCTTTGATACCTTCTATTGTTATAGTGTAACTTAAAATCTGAAATTGTGCTAACGATGGATCAAAAGGAACATTATTTCCATAGCGACAACCTAATGATCCAGAACTTGTATTTGCCTGCCCCCCTTCTTCAATGCCTGCCCAAAATAACTCAGGCTTGGGAGCTTTTTTTACTAAATATTGGTTGCATCCCAAAGCTACAGAAGCTCCTTTTTTATCTTTTCCAGTTGCACATATTGAGATATATTGACCAATTTGGGATTGTGAAGCTAAAACCATAGACGGGGTAGCTACAACATCCGTATATTCACCACTTGCTCCTGCTTTGAATGAGGATGGGATTCCTGCATATATAACCATCATATCTTTGCATTGAATAGCAATTTGAGCTGAGATACCACTTACCATCGTCAAAAAGACTGCGGTGGAAAAAATTAAATTTTTCATCGTAAATTATTTTTATAAAACTACTAAAATTATCTCAACGAAACCTTCGAACGAAGATGCCCAACCGCTGTGGCACGTGCATTTAAAATTTCAGATTGTAAGGTAGTTAAGGATGCTAGCGCTGCAACAAGGGGAGAATGATCAAATGTTTTTCCAATCCAATGAACGTTTTTCACATCATTCACTTCCTCAAAGCGCTCTTGTTTAGTTAATTCCATATACACTTGTTTAATAACCCCCATATCCTCTTCGCTTATTTTGGATTTGGCTAGCATTGCTGTTATTTGCTTTTCAAGATCCTCACTATCTTTGAACATATTAATTGAGGTGGATTTCAAAGAATACCTCAGTTCTCCGATTCCTTTTCCTGTCAATGAGTCAATTTTCTCGTGAGAGGATGCCAGAGTTTCAACAATATTAGTACGGTAATCCGTGAGCTTCTTCCATAGTTTCATGCCATCTTTTGAAGGATCAGGATTACTTATTTCCTCCCCGATAATTTCATGCATGGGAACGTCGTATTGGTCTTTTGCTTGAATTGCCTTAGAGTTTATTCTACTTGGACGAAGAGGATCATTTTTGTCGTATTTTTTCCAAATAATAGTTTCTTTGTCATTATTCTTCTCCATATCCACGAACTCACCACTCTTTATTAAAATGTTTAGTTTTATTCGATCAATAAATTCAATCAGCTGAGCCGTTTGTTTATCAATTGAATCAATTTTATCGCTGTAATATTTGATTTTTGCTGCCTTTGACTTGTTTGATTCCTTAATTGATGCATAGCCCGCTTGCATTTCATTTTTGAAGGAGTTCCCTCTATCCAAATGAACAATGGATGATTTTTGAACATTATCTTCAATTGCAACAAATGAATCTAAAATACTCTTTGATACGCGCAATCCTAAAAACATCGTCATCAATAAAATAGGAACAAACAAAGATTTTAACATAAAACCTGCGTTCATAATTGAACTAGATTTTTCCGAATTTTTCCATAAGATTGCTAATGAAACTAAACCAATTGACATAGAAATGAAATTAATCATTTGAATAAATTCGCTACCTGGCCAATGCATTATTTTGAACAAAATTGCCATGGATAAAGTGTAACCACCAAAGCCGGCAAACATACGAGCAAATTTATTTTGGCTGGAACCAAACCCTTTGAAAACAGCTATTAAAATTGCCAAAGGAAAAAACAATAATAATGCAGCTGTCAAAAGTATTCCTGAACCGGGCCAGTGCATAATTTTAAAAAGGCTTCCATAACCAAAGATTAGCATTCCAAAAGACGTAATTAAATTCAAAACCCAAGATCCATTCTTATCTTTCAGGTCGATAATAAACTGAATGCATAGGAACAAGGGTAGTGCAATTCCCAAACCGGCTGCAAGTATAACAGCCCCACCAGGAACTCTTATTCCCATTACAAAACATGAAGCCAAAGCCAAAGCTCCAATAAACGCATTTACATTTCTCATAATTTAATTGTTTTTACAAAATTCATAGATTCGAGTAGCATTATCAATACCTATTGATGGGTATTTATTTACTAAAACAAACCACATCCATCGAAAAGTGTATACCTGATAAATCACTTTTATACATTTAGTTACACCACAAATGTTTGACAAATAACTTAAGGGTTGCAACCATACTAACTATACTACGTCTAAAGGAAGAATTAACACATATGAAATATCCATGTTATAATTGGTTTTCTTGTTAAGTATTGACGACCGTTTTGTAAAACATGACTAATTTTATAAGACTATTACAAACAAATTATTTTATTATGAAAAAAATTATCTTATCCTCTCTTTTGCTTATTTCCCTGAATGTTTCTGCTCAAATTTCTATTGAAGGTGGAATTAAAGGATCGTACAACTCAACGTGGTTGTTTAATAAAAACATTTCTGATCAAGGCACAAAGCAAGATTATGCAGCGGGTTGGGGCTCAAACTATGGACTTGGTGCTTCAGTTTATTATGGACCAATTGGTTTCGGAGTAGAGTATTTGCGAGGAACGCATACAGGTGGTTATGCTGGCGATTTTGCCGGAAAATATACTTCAAATGTTAAATTGAATGTAGCACAAATTCCATTGCTATTGAAATTGAAAAGTAAAGGAGGAGGATACGTTGAGTTGGGAGCGCAACTGAATTCTGTAAGTAAAGCAAGTTATTCGAAAGATTATGAAGGTTCTGATTTATTCGATGTTGTTGATAGTGATGTTTCTGATAGCTACTCAAGTTCGTTCACTTCTGCAATTTTAGGTTTTGGAGCAAATGTTCAGCTAACAAAAGCAATTCCTCTTGCCTTGAATGTTGGTATTAGACTTCAATATGGATTTTCTGATGCAAAAGGAGTGGATGCTTTAGGATTTAATCTTGATAATAAAATTGTATACCCAACCTATGAAAAAACAAATGCACTTGCAGGAGGAATACTGGTTGGATTAAATTACACGTTTGAGGCGAAAAAATAATCAAATTCGCAGTATTTTTTAAAGCTCCTTTTGGGGCTTTTTTTATGGGATAATTTTGCCATCTTCCATTTGTATGATTCGATTGGTTTTTTTTGCAAAATCTACATCGTGGGTAACTACTAACAAGGATAATTTTTCTTTTTCAGATAATTCTTTGAAAATATTGAAAACCGTTTCTGCATTTTTACTATCCAAGTTTCCGGTGGGTTCGTCACCCATGATGATAATGGGATTGTTAATCAAGGCTCGAGCTATGGCAACGCGCTGTTTTTGTCCGCCAGATAAACGATAGGTCAATTTCGATGCCTGGTCTTCCATGTCAAGTAGTTTTAATTTTGTCATTGCATCGTGCTTAATCTCAGCCAAGGATTTTTTACCCAGTTTTTTTGCTGGAAGCATTACATTTTCTAGCACAGTGAATTCAGAAAGTAAATAGTGAAATTGGAAAACAAAGCCAATTTTTTCGTTGCGTATTTGTGATAAGATAAGCGGTTTTTGTCCAGTTATTAGTTGATCATTGATGAATAGTTCACCGGAGTATTCAGAATCCATTGTAGATAAAATGTAGAGTAGGGTAGACTTTC
>JBIKQS010000025.1:0-14568 GCA_044349575.1 Crocinitomicaceae bacterium | reverse complement strand
GCTTCATTTGAGGTTAACTCCATTTTTCGAGTGGTTTTAATTTCACGCATGCGCAAAAAGGACTCCATACTTTGACGCGTACCTGAACCCTTTTCTCTGTATATAAATGTATGATTGTTCAGCTCGGTCAATTTAATTTTTTTTGTTCCTTCAAAATCTTTATTACCTACCAGAAATAATCTATTTGGCATCAATTCCATCGATTCAACATTTAAACGCTCAGGCTGAATCGATACAAGCGCCATATCTATTTCATTTTTTTCTAGACTTTCAATAACCCGTGTTTTATTGGTAACATCCATTAATAGTTCTACACCTTGATGTTGTTTGATAAAAGCGGTCAAAAAATGAGGAATCACATATTTTCCGGTTGAAACCACTGATATTTTTAATTGACCCGTTAGTTCACCACGAAAAGCTAATGATTTATGTTTGATAACTTCTGCTTGTTGTAATATAGCTGTTGCTGATTCTGCAATTTCGTGACCAAATGGCGTAATAAACAGCTTTCTAGAAACCACCTCGAACAGAGGTATGTCAAATTGTTCTTGAAAATTTTTAAGTTGAATTGAAACTGCAGGTTGAGTCATATGTAGTTCTTCAGAAGCCTTGGTAACACTTCTTTTTTCAACGACTTTAACAAAAACCTTGAGCTGACTTAGTGTAAAATTCATAAGAGAAATTTATATTATTTTATTTAAACATTAGATAAATATATAAACAAAAACAATACAAGTTTAAAAAAGTTGGTTCTTTTCTTGCAATTTTTTATTTTTCGTTCTAAGGATTCGGTAAGTTGAGTGTCGTCTTACTTATCTGTGTTTTTAAATGGCTTTAACGAATAAATAATCTATCTTTTATTGGGATATTTTAAAAAATTGTGTTTATTTGTAGTTTCTTATTAAACTTTTGCTTTGTCAGTAGATTTTGCTCTTATTGTACTCTCAATTGTTGCTGTCCTAGCCTTTTTTTCTTATTTAACAGGAAGAGATACTTTCTTAAGTTTTTTCAGTTTGCTATTGGCTTGCGGCGCTACATCTTTGATTTCAAGTGAATTAAAGTCTGATGCGCGAACTGGATTGCTTCAAATCATGGTTTTTGCCTTTTTGTTATTCAATTTTTTACTATCTCGCGTTGAAGTTTTAAGGAATATTAAGTTTGGTGTTTATGGTACGGCTCTATCTACGTTAATGCTATTGACGGTTGGAAGGGCTAGTTTCTCGTTGTATGATTTTGAGTTTTCCTATTTTAGTATGGGACTCTGGATACTTCCTATTCTAGGAACTTTGGTTTATGTGGGATCAGAATTACTTTCCGGTTTGTTTTCTCAGTTTGTTGGCTTCGAAACGAGACCCTCATTCCAACAATTATCTCAAGTTTTTTTGGTTTCTGTTGTTGCTTTTATTGGTTTTTTCTTTGCCTCCTATTTCGGATTGTTTCTTGTTGGTATTGGTTATATTGCCAGCAGTTTTTACAGGGAAGACCATACGCCTAATATCGGTTTTAGTTTATTGACTTTAGCGCTTATTCCTTTTATTTCAACCCTTGTGGGCATTGAAACAATAGATATATCATTGGGTAAGAATTTGTTCGGATTATTTGCCGGCTTTTCCGGAGTTTGGTTTTTGTTCATTCTTTCACAATCCAAAATAAATCCAATTGCCTTTTCCATGTTTGGATATATATTGCATTTGATTTTTTCAGTTTTGTTGCTCATGTTGGGCACTCAAAAAGCGGATTTAGGCGGAGTAGAACCCTTTTTAGCGTATTTAACTGGATCTGCTTTGGCATTTGCTGTTTATCATGATTTTAAACTCACACAACTCGTATTTCCTTCTTTACTTTGTGTAGGAATTTATTTTGGACCAAAGGTTAATGGTTTAGCAAATGAATCTGAAAATTCGGCAACAGCAAACGCAACAAATACGTCGAAAACAAGCACATCTAAGAAGACAAAGCCTGATTCTTTTGCGGTAAAAGGTCTTTCGATAGATGAGTTGATTGGAGATTATGAAATTGATGATAAAACTTCCCTTATTAATTTTTCACTTGGCCCTAAAGGTGGAAAGACCGAAGGAGAAATAAAGAATTTTTCGGGTTCAGTTAAAATAGACGAAAAAACCGGCTCCTCATCTTTTAGTGTTACTTTACCAGTTAAAAATCTTACAACAAGTAATGACTTAAGGGACGAATCGTTAATGGAGAAAAGCTATTTTAATGTAGGAAAGTATCCAAAAATGACCTATAAGTCGAAGAAATTGACAAAAATTGATGATTACTACGAATTAGATGGAGAGTTCACTTTATTGGGGGTAACGAAACCGTTAAAGGTTAAGGTTAAATATTCAGGCAATATCGATAAAGAAGGAGTGAAAGTTCCAGTTTTGATAGGAAAAGCTGCTTTAGATCGCACAAAATTCGGAATGAGTCCTGATTCTAAGGAAGGTAATTTGGTTGATTTTGATTTGAGAATTGAACTGAAAAAATCTGAAAAAAAGGTCGAGTCGAAAGATAAAGAACCGAAACCCAAGAAGAAGAATAAAAAAAGAGAAAACTCTTCAAGATCGAGGCGAGATTCTGACTAAATTACAGGATTAAAGTATGAATGATTTTCTACTTACTCCTGTCGAATATCTCAAAGGTGTCGGTCCCCAACGGGCAAATTTGCTGAAGCAAGAGTTATCCATCTTTTGTTTTGAAGATTTATTGAATCATTTTCCTTTTCGGTATGTTGATCGTTCTTATTTCTGCAGGATAAGTGAGATTCCTTTTCAGGAAAATGCTACCCAATTTAAAGGCCTTGTCACTAAAATTGTTGAAGGAGGTAAGGGAAGGCAGAAAACACTATCTGTATTAGTAGAAGATGAAACAGGAAAAATTGAATTAATTTGGTTTCAAGGAATTAACTGGATTAAAAATACAATTTCAATTGGAAATACCTATCAGGTTTTTGGAAAGGCTAAAGTATATAATTCTACTTGGAAAATTGCACATCCAGAAATAGCTCTATGGAACTCGACTTCTTCAAGTATGGGATTTCAACCTATTTATTCCACAACTGAAAAACTGTCGTCTAATGGTTTGGGAACAAGGGGGTTGGAAAAAATAATAACTTCTTTAGTCGGTCAAATAAAGGACAAAATACCAGAAATTCTATCAGACCAAATTTTATCGGATACAAAATGTATTTCTTTTGAAGATGCACTTATAAAAATACACACCCCGAGGAATGAACAAGAAATTTCTCAAGCATTGTACCGTCTAAAATTTAATGAATTGTTCTATTTGCAGTTAGAAATGCTTCTTCGAAAAAATCATTCTCATACCAAAGGAAAAGGCTTTGTTTTTCAAGATGTGGGTTCGGTATTTACTACATTTTATTCGGATTACCTTCCATTTGAATTGACCAATGCTCAAAAAAAAGTATTGAAAGAAATTCGTAAAGATTTTCTTACGGGTAAACACATGAATCGCCTATTACAAGGAGACGTAGGAAGCGGAAAGACACTCGTGGCTTTGATGACATGCTTAATGGCAATAGGTAATGGTTATCAAACGGCAATTATGGCCCCGACCGAAATTTTGGCTAATCAACACTATGAATCTATTACTAATTTAGTTTCAGAGCTTCCAATTGAAGTTGCTTTGTTAACAGGATCAACAAAAAAGAATAAACGGGCGGAAATTCATGAGAAATTACTATCTGGACAAGTAAGTTTACTCATTGGAACGCATGCTTTACTTGAAAACTCGGTTCAATTCCAGAATTTAGGGTTAGTTGTAATCGACGAACAACATCGGTTTGGTGTAGCACAAAGAGCCACTATGTGGAAGAAAAACTCCATTCCTCCGCATATTCTTATAATGACCGCAACACCAATTCCTCGTACTTTAGCAATGACCTTTTATGGCGATTTGGATGTTTCTGTAATTGATGAATTACCACCAGGTAGAAAACCCATTTCAACGATTCATCGTTTTGAAAATCATCGCCTTCGCCTTTTTGGTTTTATGAAAGAACAGATCGAATTGGGTCGGCAAATTTATGTGGTTTATCCGCTTATTCAAGAATCAGAAAAGTTGGATTTTGCTAATTTAATGGATGGATTTGAAGCGATAAGTCGTTCTTTTCCTTTACCTGACTATCGTGTAAGTATTGTTCATGGAAAAATGAAAGCAGAGGATAAGGAGTTTGAAATGCAACGTTTCATGAAAGGGGAGACGCATATTATGGTTGCTACAACTGTTATAGAAGTGGGTGTCAATGTTCCAAATGCAAGTGTCATGGTAATTGAAAGCGCTGAACGATTTGGACTCTCACAACTTCACCAACTTCGGGGAAGGGTAGGGCGTGGTGCAGAGAAATCGTATTGTATTTTAATGACAGGGCAAAAACTTTCAAAAGAGAGTAAGATACGAATGGAAACCATGGAACAGACCAATGATGGCTTTGAAATAGCGGAGGTTGATCTTAAATTACGAGGTCCGGGAGATCTGCTTGGAACACAACAAAGTGGCGTACTTGATTTAAAAGTTGCAGATATTTCTAAAGACCAACAATTGGTAGTTTACACACGAACAATTGCTCAAAATTTACTTCAGGACGATTATGAAATCATAAAGGAAGAAAACTATCCGATTCGCAGAAGAATTTCGAAAATTCTTAAGTCAAAACCAAATTGGGGACAGATTTCTTAGAAGTCAGATTCGTCAATCGTAAAGTCCTCTAGTGAGTTTTCAATTGAATCATCATCCTCTTTATCTATTAAATCCTCTGGTGAATAATCGCCATCTCGATTAACAGGGCGTAAAATATTGGTGCTAGAAACATTTAGTCTAATTTCAGTTTTTATACCACCTTCCTCTACGGTATATGCTTTTGCAAATGGGGAACCGATTAGTTCTACCATTGTTCCTTTTTTTAAGAAGTCCATAATACGCATATTCGATCCTTCTCGTTTCCAAATAGTACAATTAACCCAAGTTGTTTTGGTTTTAGTTTGACCGGTTCGTTTGTCTTTCCAGTTTTTATTATGAGCCACCGGAAAGTTAATTGCCATTAAATTTCTTTCCATTGTTTTAATGACCGCATCTTTTCCAATGTTGCCAATAAGTCTGGTTTCGAAGACAGTTGCCATTTGACCGTGTTTAGTTTGTTAATAATTCCAAATAGACAACTAATTTATAAAATAAATTCTTTTAATTAATTGATTATAAAAAAATTATTAAATTTTGTAAGCTTATTAAATAAAAATAATTCATTCAAAATGAACGGTTTCTGATTGGATGTTAATACCTAAGAATCTTGCCGCATTCTCATTAAAAACTTTTGAATCTTCTGTTGTTAAGTAATGGACACTATTATTTTTACTGCACTTCTTTTCTATTTCAGCGTGATTTTTAAGGTAATGATCCAGTTTTCTGGCAACAATATCTCCTTGAGAGACTATCTTTACGTTAGTAGAAACCAAAGACCCTAAAAAATCCTGAACTAATGGGTAGTGAGTACAACCTAAAACGATGGTATCAATTTTTGGATCCTTTGATAAAAGGGTGAATACATCCTCTGAAATTATGTTTTTCCCTGCATCAGAATTATGTTTATTACTCTCAATGAGAGGCACCCACAAGGGACAAGCATGCTGATTTACAACTATTTCTGGAGCAAATTTTTGCAATTCTAAAATATAGGATCTTGATTGAACTGTTCCTTCTGTAGCGAGAACACCCACGTGTTTTGATTTTGTAAGCTGGCCTATTTCCTCCGTACTAGGACGAATGACTCCTAAAACGCGTTTATTTGGATCAAGAGATGGTAAATCTTGTTGCTGAATAGTCCTCAATGCTTTAGCGGATGCAGTATTGCAAGCAAGTATAACTAAGTGACAACCTCTGCTGAAAAGTAATTTTACTGCCTCAAGGGTGTATTCATAAACAATATCGAACGAACGATTTCCATACGGAGCACGTGCATTATCACCAAGGTATAAATAGTCGTATTCAGGTAGTTTTTTCCTAATTTCGGACAATATAGTTAGCCCTCCATAGCCAGAATCAAATACTCCGATAGGAGAGCTGTTTTTCATTTACAGTGAATTTAAGTAACTAACTACATTATCTTCAATGCGTTGTGTGACTTTAGTGGAATCTGCTTTGACAAATGTATTTCCCGTAATACGTTCATATAATTCAATGTATCTGTCCGTCACAGTAGCAACAAAATCATCGGGCATTACAGGCATAACATCTCCATCCTTACCTTGAAAATTATTTTGCATTAGCCATTCACGTACAAACTCTTTTGATAGTTGTTTTTGTGGTTCACCACTTTTCTGCCGATCAGAATATCCATCTGCATAAAAATAGCGCGATGAATCTGGTGTATGAATTTCGTCGATTAGAACAACCTCGCCATTGTATAATCCAAATTCATATTTTGTATCAACTAAGATTAATCCTCGTTCTAACGCCATTTCACTTCCCCGCTGAAATAAAGCGCGGGTATATTTTTCCATGGTTTCATAGATTTCAAGGGAAACCAAACCTTTCGCTAAAATTTCTTCTTTGGATATATCCTCATCATGACCTTCCTCTGCCTTGGCTGCAGGTGTAATAATGGGCTCTGGAAATCGATCGTTTTCTTTTAATCCCTCAACTAATTCAACCCCACATAAAATTCTTTTGCCTAGTTTATACTCACGAGCGGCATGACCGGCTAAGTAGCCACGAATCACCATTTCAATGCGAATCGGATCACATTTTTTCCCAACAGCAACCATCGGATCAGGTGTTGATATTAACCAATTAGGAACAATATCTTTTGTTGATTCTAGAAAAAATGTAGCTACTTGATTGAGGACTTGGCCTTTATATGGAATTCCTTTTGGTAAAATATGATCAAATGCTGAAATTCGATCTGAGGCAACCATTATAACAAGATCATCAGCAAGCGAATAAACATCACGAACCTTGCCGTGATAAACAGATTTTTGTCTCGGAAAATTAAATTCAGTTTTTGTTAGTGCGTTCATTGTCTTTTTTTAGTTTTTCTTCTGCTTCTGCCTTATCAAAGGCATCAATTATCTTTTTTACCAATCTGTGTCTGATTACATCGCTTTGTCCCAAACGAACAATTCCAATTTCTTCAATGTCTTTTACATTATCAAGTGCAGAAGCCAAGCCTGATGTTTGTTTAGAAGGTAAATCTATCTGTGATAAATCGCCTGTAATAACAAATTTCGCAGTCATGCCCATCCTTGTTAAAAACATTTTCATTTGCATTTTGGTAGTGTTTTGTGCTTCATCCAAGATTACAAATGCTTTGTCAAGAGTTCTACCCCTCATGAACGCAAGAGGAGCAATTTCAATTATTCCATATTCCAGCATATCTGCGAGTTTCTCTCCCGGAATCATATCGCGCAAGGCGTCATACAATGGCATCAAATACGGATCGAGTTTTTCCTTTAAATCTCCGGGAAGAAAACCCAGATTTTCACCGGCTTCAACAGCAGGTCGAGTAAGAACAATCCTTTTTACTTCTTTATTTTTCAATGCCCTAACAGCCAAAGCAACCGCAGTATAGGTTTTTCCTGTTCCTGCAGGGCCAACTGCAAAAACCATATCATGTTCATTAACAGCTTGAACTAATTTCTTTTGATTGACTGTTCTCGCTTTGATTTTTACTCCTCCATTTCCATGAACCAATGTTTCTGAACCATCATCAACTGAAAGCATATTTTTACCTTCTTCAAGCATGAGGTTATCTATATTGTTTTCTGTAAGCGAGTTGAATTGATTGAAATGCTCAATAAGTAGCTTAAATTTACGTTCAAATTCATCCAATGTCTCATCATCTCCAAAAATGGTAAGTTCATTACCTCTTGAAGAAATTTTGAGAGCGGGAAAGAAATTTTTGATATGTTTTAAATTAGAATTATTTGGACCAAAAAATTCTGCAGGATTTATTTTTTCTATGTGGATGGAACGAGAGTGCAAGTCTTTAATAATTCAATGGTTTTTTGTAAGTTTATCTTAAATAAATTACTTTTGATTCAAAATTATAAAATCTCCGTTAAAGGCAGCGCTTTTTTATGCAGATAATCACACTAACTTCAGATAGCGGAACAAAAGATCATTATGTTGCATCGATGAAAGGTGCTATTGTTAGTCTGTTTTCCTCCGCACTGATAATTGATGTCTCTCATGAAATAAGACCTTTTGATATTGCTGAAGCGGCGCATCAATTAAGAAATTGTTTTGATGATTTTCCGATTGGCACTGTTCATATAATTGGTGTTGATGCAGAACCTCAAATTACACCGGGTTCGGATGAAGGTTCCTATCCAAGTATTTTAAAATACAAGGGGCAATACATTGTAGCTAACGATAATGGTTTTTTTGGCGCTTTTTTAGACCAAAATCATCCTGAAGAATTTTACCGAGTTGAAAAATTAGTAGAAGAAGGTAAATATTATACTTTTCCAACCAAACAACTTTTAATTCCTACTGCTTGTAAAATTTTGAATGGCGAAAATTTCAAGACTTTTGCAACACCACGAAACAAGTATAAAAAAGCATTTACACCAAGTGTTCTTGTTGAAAAGAACCTAATTAAAGGATATGTTATTCATATTGATGCTTTTGGGAATTTAATTACCAATATTAACAAGCACTACTTTGAACGTTACGATAAGGACGTCGCTTATACTATTTATTTTCGCAACAAAGAATATTTCATCGAACAGGTTTCTCTAGGATACAATGCTGTACCACCAGGGGAGAAGGTAGCGATTTTTAACAGTAATAATTTACTCGAAATAGCCATTCATCGCGGAGCAAATGCCTCTAGCGGTGGAGCTGAACAGCTTTTTGGAATTCGAGTTGGTGACATGATTCGCATTGAATTTACACCAAGAGGATCTCATGATAATTTTGATTCGCTGTTTAAATAGATCAATTACTCAAAACATTTCTTGGTTACTCTTCCGTCTTCTATCCTTATTTAATTAAGAAGAATTTTTTGCTAACGACTCCTAAGTTTTCAGTATGTATTTCAATTAAATAAGCACCATTGGCATAATCCGAAAGTATAATTTTATCTTGTTCATTAAATGCCTCTTTTGAAAAAATCAGTTTACCATTAAAATCTTTAACCTCTACTTTTGAAGGTCCATTTAGTCCGCGGATGGATAATTCTCCTTCGCTAGGATTAGGAAATATTTGTACTAAATCTGGATTGTTTTCTAGGGTACTAGCGCATTGTTCAACAACAATGGAAATTTGAGTTGATCCCTGACATCCATTTGCATCAGTATAGCTGGCGGTAATAGTGTTTAGTCCAATAGTAGCTATCGCAGGATCAAAAGTAGAATTAGCAACCCCATTTCCCGATAAAATTGAATTTACCGGATTTGCAGTAAGTTGAACTAAGCCTTGATTTGCACAAACCGTATTATCTGAATCATTTGATGTAAGTGTAACAACTGGATTTGATTCAACCACAATGTTTTGGGAACTTGTATTTGTTCCGGAACTATTCGAAACAGTTAAAGAAACTGTATACGTTCCTGCTGAAGTATATGCATGGGATGGATTTTGCTGGTTTGACGAACTTCCATCACCAAAATCCCAAGACCACGATGTTGGTGTATTTGAAGAGAAATCAGTAAAATTTACAATTGATCCGGAACATACAGAGCTAGGAGAGGTAAATGAGGATGTAGGTGGGTTATTGGTTGGAATGGAGTAAAAAACTTTAAAGTCATCAAAATAAAAACCATCTGCGTTTGTGCCACCATCTGATCTTAATTGAAATCTCACTTTGATTTGTTGTCCTAGATAGTCACTTAAATTAATTTCTTCTAATACCCAACTGGTTTGTGTTCCTTCGTAGACAGGTTGACCATTAGGCTGAACGCTTCCATTTCCACTAGTTCCTGGCACAGTGTAATTTCCACATTGACCAATCCAAGTTGAACCGCCGTCAGTGGAAACCTGAAATTGAACAAAGTCATAATCTGATTCAATGCCCCACTTGGCATAAAATGAAATCATGGCAGATGTAGCTTGTGTCAAATTAATCGTAGGAACATAGGTATATGTTTTATTCGTATTATTTGAATAATTATTTGCGGATCCATCAAAGAAAGATTTTGATGGCGATACAAAAGTAGTGGTTGTGGTCGACCAATTTCCAGTCCAATTGGTTATGGCTGTTGCATCTTCAAGAACTTGCAAGGTCATAGCACCAAATGTTTTAACAATAGTATCTTTTTTAACCCAAAGTCCATTATCCGTTTTAAGAATATACTTAATTTGATCTCCAAATTGAATAGAAGGATTTAATACGTATGATATTGATCCTGTTGAGGTTTGTTGACTGTTCAAATTGTATGTAACTGAATTGCCAACTGAGGCGATATTTAACAAGGGTTCAATAGATACAATTACCGGCCCGGATTGTCTTCCTAATCTTTTAGCAGAATGATTGAAGCTTCCAGACATTGTTGCAACCGTTGAAGGATCTGTATCCTTAACGATATTGTAATTTCGTGTCAAATGTGCCAAAATTAGATTAGGAAATACCATTTCTTTGCAGGTTGCGATTATTTCACTTGAAGGCTGCCAAAATGCTGTTCCAACTTCAGGGGTATGAGCGAAGACAGTATCTTTTTGACCAACACCAATATCTACTTTGTACATGTAATCGTCTGAATCTCCTGATGCAGGATACAAACCCGAAGATTTTTGCGCAAAATAACCATTCAATTCTGTCATATGATTGGTGTAATCTTGAAAATAATTGTGATGAGGTGCAAATTCAGCTGTTGTAGTTCCTATAGGGAATAAAATTTCCTCTGCGTATGTATGTGCATTGAAGGCCATTTCGAAATCATTATTTTGAACCAACCATCTCATTGCTTGCGTTTCAGGCTCCGAAAATGCAGAAGGACCGCAATAGGTATCATTACTTGGATTCGTACTTGTGCCAGTGGTGCCCCATCCGTACGAATAATTTCTATTTAAATCAACGCCATACGACCCATTACTATTAAGTCTACGGTTTTTTCGCCACATTCCACCCCCATTAGGGTTGGTCGTTTCATTGTGTATATATCCATCTGGATTGATACAAGGCACAAAATACATTTGCGTATTATTGACAAGATAAGTTACTTCATCATTAGTTCCATAATTCTCAAGTAGATACCACATATAAAAAATAGTTTCCATCAAACTCATTGGTTCTCGTGCATGATGAATCGCTGTGTAAAGTGTTTTAGGTTCGTTAGCTTCATCCGTATTGGGATTATCAGAAATGCGAACGTGGTAAATGGGTCTGTTGCCGTGTGTTAAGAAGGATGAAATAGGAGCTTTTGCAGTAACTAAATTAGGGTATTGAGCCACCATCGCGTCCAATTCAGCCAACATTTCATTATATTTCAAATAGCCTCCCATCGTTCCTAAATTGAAATTGGATGGAGTAGCAGGGGAAAAAGCAGATGATCCACCTCCACCGGTACCCGTACAATTGGTGTTTTTCAATACATTCGTGGGTAAGTCACTTGAGTTTTTTAATAGATCGATGTAATATTTTTCTACATCCTCAATAAGTATTTCATAATCAAAGCTATACTGTTTCATTATGCTTATTTCTTCTTTAGAAAAGTCCGAAATAAAAAATAGTCCTTCTTTGTTAATTCCATGGTCCATAGCTACACCTAGGTTGCTTAATTTTAGTAGTTGTTCTTGCGTGCCAAAAACTTTAACTCGTGAGTAATTTTGAGAAAAGGAAATAAGAGAAAAACTCAATAAAAAAAAAGAAAATAAAAGAGTTCGCATAGCATTAGTTTAGGTGACTAAATTATTAAAATTTAATGACATTACTATACTTTAGTGATTTTTAAAAAAATCTAAATACTGCTTTTTCTGAGATATAACTGAATATCTCTCTGAAATAGTTAGTTTGCCATTTCGGCCAATCTGTTTTCTAAACTCAGCGTTAACAATTAACATTTCAAGTGCTTGAGTCCAATCTTCATCATTTGAAGCAATAATGCCATTTATACCGTGTTCGATAATTTCTGTATTTACACCAACTGGCGACATGATAGTTGGGATGCCTAAAGACATGTATTGTAATCCTTTAAATCCGCATTTACCTTCCGACCATTGGTCTTTTACTAAAGGCATAATCCCAATTGAGAACGACTTTAAATCATTAATTTCTGTTTCTTTTTTCCATTTCACAAACTCTAAGTTGGGTAAATGAAACGATGGTTTTTCGTTTGAAATCACACGAATTGTATAATCAAATTTCGTGTTCAAATAGTCGAAAACGGGCACAAGAGCATCTAAATAGCGCATAGTTGTATGTGTTCCAGTCCATCCTACGATTATTTTTTCAGGATAATACTCTGTATTACCCGTATGGTAATTTTCGGTGTCGATAGTAGTTGGAATTATTTGAACATTGGTATTGAATTGTCTAGCGTAATCAGCCAAAAACTGATTTCCAGCTGAAATTTGATACGCCCATTTCATGCAGTAGTTGACTTTCCAATAAGCCTTTAGTCGGTGAAATTTAGCGTTACTCTCACTGTAATTTGGCAACCAAATCGCATCATCAAAATCATAAATGTATTTTCTGTTAAGTACTTTAGCAATTAACCATTCGAAGATCGGCGGACCTAAATGCGAGGCTTCTCTATGAATGAAAATATAATCTGCTTTTCTCAACGAAAAGAGTAGAAAAAATCGTTTCAAAAAACTCCATAGAACTCCTTTTATTTTCTGTACTACGTTTCCTTCACTATAGAGTGTTTTCCATGTTTTCTCGTCTAAAAATGGGAACAACTTTACTTCAAATCCTTCTTGTTCAAAAAAAGAAAAATATTGCTCGAACCGAAAACGCTGTGAAGGTGCAGCATTGTGCGGGTATGGGGCAATGAAATAAATTTTCTTTTTTGTCATCTACTGAAGTAATTTTCGATATACATTCAAGTAATTTTTTACACCATTTTCCAATCCGTAAAATTCTTGAGCCCCATGTTGAGAAAGTTCTTTTTCGAAAGGAATTTTGTCCCAATTAATTTTAACAAAATCATCATTTTCTAGTTTTTCTATTACAATCCCAGCATGGTATTTTTTTACAATTTTATCGGTATCACCAACACCCGAATTACAAATAATTGGAATTCCCATTGCCATTAATTCACCTTGTTTCGTGGGTGATGATGCTTTTTTAGAATAGGTGGGTCGAATGAAAAATACCGAAGCTGTGAATAAACTGATGTAGGATGAAACTTCGTTATGTTTAGCTGATTGAACCCGGATTGAATCCGTTGAAATCAATAAATCATTTGCTTTGTTTAGAATATGATTTGGGTCATCTCCCGAAATAAAAAGAAAAATTGAATTCGGTTTTTCGGCTACTAAATTTTTGAATAAAAGTAGCATTTCATCTAACATATACCACGTGCCAATAGAACCAACATACCCCAAAATGAATTGATCGGAGTCTATTTTCAAATGATCACGAAGCTCGATTTTTTTGTTTTCGTTAATTTTTAAAGGATTGAATTTTGTTAGATCTGCACAACAGGGAATAACGTCAATTTTTCCTTTCAATTGATTAAATCCATTCCACGAACAAATTTCATCTTTACCATTATGTGTTAAGGAAATTACATGGTCTGATTCTAGAAAAAACTGTTTTTCTTTTCGTTTAAAAAATTGATAAACCACTTTAAAAACGGGATTAGACAGCGACCAAATTTTCCCATCAATGCGTTCATCCGCCCAAAAGCCCCGCATATCAAATAAAAACTTGGTTTTAAACTTTTTTTTCATAGTCAAACCTACCATTGCGGATAAATAACTTCTACAATGTATAATTGAAAATTTGTTTTTTCGATGAAGTTGAAATGCAAGGTTCCGCATCCTCCGCACATCGTAAAGTGTTGATAAAAGAGGGGGTTTTTTAGTGTATATTCGAGGGTGCCAACTGATGTTATTTTTATCACAAATTTCCTGAATATCTTCTTTTAATTTGACATATCTATCGGGTTTTTCAAAACTAATCAAGTGAAAACGAAATCCTTTTTGAGAAAGCCCAACTATATATGGCAAAACTTGAGATTGACCCAGAGGATCAGTCATTCCGTCATAGGATAAATAGAGAATATTTTTTACTTCATCCATCTTTCATACCACATTTGGAACATGAGCAAATACCACAATTTGAAATCATATTCAGTTTTGCCAGCAAAAAAATTAGTTTTTAATCGATTCACGGCCGTCCAATTAAATATTCCTTGCTCGCGAATATTTTTTTCATTGATGTAGTCTTCGACCATATCTCTAAGTTCATTTTGCATCCATGAAGATAAAGGAATTGCAAATCCCATTTTGGGACGATCCATTTTCTCTTTTGGGATAAAATCATGAACGATTTCCCGAAGAATATACTTTTTAATACCATTGTGGTATTTGAAATTATCAGGTAGTTGAGCTGCATATTCAACAACGCGATGGTCTAAGAACGGCTCTCTACCTTCCAAACTTGCA
>JBIKQS010000219.1:0-4585 GCA_044349575.1 Crocinitomicaceae bacterium | reverse complement strand
TCAATTATGGCAAGCCGAGGTCAATTATCACATTATAATTTAAGTACGCCATTTTATGGGGCAATGTTTTCGTTAATGGCTATTGCGGCATCACTAGCAACGCTTTATACCGCATATGTAGGTTTTCTATTCTTTAAAAATTCATTCCCTGATCTACCAAACTATTATGTATGGGCAATACGCTTATCCATTATCATTTTTGTAATTTTCTCATTTGAAGGATTTGCCATGGGATCTAGACTAAGTCATAGTATTGGTGCGTTAAATGACAACTCTAATTGGTTTATACTAGGTTGGAGTAGGACGGTGGGGGATTTAAGGGTTTCTCACTTTATAGGTATGCACGCCTTACAAGTTTTGCCTATACTTTCTTTTTTTGTTTTGAAGAATACTAAATTGACAATTGGCCTATCAATCATGTATGGTCTCTTGGCTTTAATGACCCTTGTTCAAGCTCTGAAAGGCAGGCCATTGCTAAAACAAAAAATTGAAGTTTCTAAAAAATGATGAATAGAAAGTTAACATAATGTACATATCCTTTTGTGCAAAGTAAAATGAAGCTTACGTATTTATATAGACTACTAAAAATCAATAACTTAATGTCATTTAGTTACAGTATAGATTCAATAAAAATGAGATATAGGATATACGTGTATTTGTTGAAAAAGAGGTGATTTTCCAGTACTTTTTGATAATTTTAGCGCTGATTGTTATGCACGTTTTAATAGGTATAATGGAAAGTTAAATCCTATCGCATAAATATATAGAATACTAAAATGAGTAACTTACTAAAAGACATATATTCAATTTCTTTTTACGATAAATTTTCTGATCGATTGGGAGAAGTTATACCCAATTTTGACAAACAAAAATTCATATTTGAAATATTTACAGACAATTGGGATAGTAAAGAATTGAAACAACGAATGAAACATACATCATTTGTTCTACATCAGTTCTTGCCTGAAGATTATACTAAAACAACGAAGATTATTGAAAAAATAATTGAAATAATTAAGCTAAAACCTTTTACACAGTCAAGTCTTGAATTTATGTTTTTTCTAGACTATATTGAAAATTATGGCATAAACGACTTTGAAACCTCTGCAAAGACCATTGAATTTGTTACTCAATTTACGAGTTGTGAATTTGCAGTAAGACCATTCATTATTAAATATGGTGAAAGAATGTTACAACAAATGTATGAGTGGAGTTTGCACGAAAATCATCATGTTAGGCGTTTAGCAAGTGAAGGTTCCAGACCGCGACTTCCTTGGGCGATGGCACTTCCTGAATTGAAACGTAACCCAAAGCCTATTTTATCTTTGTTGGAAAATCTTAAAAATGATCCATCAGAATATGTCCGAAGAAGTGTAGCTAATAATTTAAACGACATTGCAAAAGACAACCCTGATTTTGTAATTCAAATTGCTAAACAATGGAAAGGAATAAGTAAAGAAACGGAATCAATACTTAAACATGGTTGTAGAACTTTATTGAAACAAGGTAATTCTGAAGTTTTAAAGTTTTTTGGGCTTATAGACAATCCAAAAGTTGAGTTAATAAATTTCAAGATTAAAACAAAAGAAATTCGTAGAGGAGACAATTTAGAATTTTCATTTTCAATTCAAAATAATGACACTAAAACTCAATTCATAAGACTTGAATACGCGATTTACTATTTGAGAAAGAACGGCCAACTTTCAAAAAAAGTTTTTAAAATAAGTGAAAGACATTTAAATCCAAGCGATATAATCGTAATACACAGAAAGCAAAGTTTTAAAATTATAACGACTCGACAATTCTATAGTGGACAACAAAAATTATCAATTATAGTAAATGGACAAGAAAGAGTAATTGATACATTTGAACTCACAGAATGATAAAAGCCCCACCACTAAATGTGTACAAGCGCCACAAACAAACCTAAGGTACAACACAAGTAAGCATCTGAAAAAGTAAAAACCACTCTAAAGGCCTTCAAGTAATACCTTTTCTTTGAACAGGAATTCGTGTGTCAAACATTGAATTATAATCCTGATTAGCCTAAATGTAGAAAATAAGAAAATAAGATTACCAAGAAAAAGAATTGGTTGATTTTTTAGTTTAAAATAAGCTATTCTGGAAGAAAAAGAAGTACGATTATCAGATTGATTTAATTAGTAATTATCCTCTACAGTTCTCTAAATCCTTTTCTTTACCGCGATTTAGATCTACGAGAATTTGGTTTTTTACTTCCACCTTTCAGGTCGTTCTTTTTAGGGGGCTTGCCATATTTAAAGCCGGGCGAATGTGAATTTTTAGATTTAGTTGCATTCGTTTTTGGCGAATGAGTAGCCGTTTTTGATTTTGGTGGTTTCGTTTTTTTTACTGCTTGCCGCTCATCATCATTGGATGAATTTTCCAATAAACTGTATATGACATCCATTTCAACATCCGTTAAATCTCTCCATTCTCCGAGCGGTAATCCCTTTAATCCAATATTCATAATGCGCACGCGTTCCAGCTTAACTACTTCATAACCGAAATGCTCGCACATTCGACGAATTTGGCGATTTAGTCCTTGAATCAATGTAATACGAAAAACACACGTTGCTTCCTGCTCCACTTTGCACTTTTTTGTGTTTATTCCCATCATTGGCACTCCTTTCGACATTGCTAAAATCATTTCCGTCGTTAGTGGCTTGTTTACAGTAACCACATATTCTTTCTCATGCTTATTTCCTGCACGTAAAATCTTATTGATGATATCACCGTTATTTGTTAAAAATATTAGCCCTTGCGAATCTTTATCGAGTCTTCCGATTGGAAATATACGCTTACTGTGATTCACGAATTGAACAATATTATCGCGCACATTTTCTTCGGTTGTTGAAGTAACACCAACGGGTTTATTAAATGCAATAAAAACGATGTCATCACCTTCTCGAGGCTCTAAATCATTCCCGTTTACGCGTACCTTATCACCCACTTTTACTTGATCGCCGATAGTTGCTTTTCGTTTATTAATAAAAACCAATCCACGTTCTATAAATCGATCTGCTTCGCGTCGGGAACACAAACCACTTTCACTGATAAATTTATTTAGTCGCATGTAAAAAATATCTTGGTTAAATGAACGAATAATGAGCGATAATTAAAAGAGGATATAGTTTCACCCTAGATCAATCAAAGAAGAATTTTTCCGGCTAACACCACCTATTTCGACAATAAATTTAGTAAAAATTAAAAGTTGACAGTCAATTTCGGAAGAGTTTTATGGATACTACTTTTGCAATAGTCTATCATCATTAGGCCATTGTAACTTTCAGCCTTTTTTGAATCTTCGAAACTAATCAATATACCTCTAAGAATATACACAGAACCTGACATTAATTGGTGGTTAAAAGAACGAGGTTCTGACTTTACCAGTATGAATGCAACCGAATGCTCTGCAATGATTAATGAACTTATTAGGCTTGGTAATAGAAAAGAAGAATTAATAACGACATAAAATAAAAGCTACAGAAAACCAAACAATAGAAGACATCCACATTCTTGGAGCATTGTGGATAATAGATTGGTAACTAAAACAATAATAAATTTAAATTATTGACATTTAGTAATAAAAACGCAAGAAAACTGATATAAATCGCTCATTTAACTTCTTTAAAATCAGGCTATGTGTTGACAGATTAAAGAGCACTTCAAAGTTCAATAATGAATAATTTTTTTCTGTATCAAAAGTTAGCATATACAAAGTTATTTTGTCCTTTTTGTACTTTTGAAGTATGAAATTTTTTATTCTTTCTTGGTTCCTCTTATTCGTTACAAAGATAAACGCTCAGACCGAATGGGAAATTAAACTGTCAACAAAAATTCCTGATTCTCGCATGGGAGTATGGAAAAAAGGAGATTATACCATTCTAGTACCATTAGATTCCATTGCTTCACATTTACGGAGATGTCAACAACGTATGATAAATGCCATTGTTTATTACGGTGATAAAGATTCAAACCTCGTAAACTATTTTACTAGTTCTTCAAAAAGATATAGCCATGCTGCAATGCATACTGAAGAGGCCAAAAATGGATTTAATTTACAAACCTTAATTATATATGATGGTATTGAGAATAAAAATCAAAATATCGGAAATTCTAGAATCCTAGAGAACTACATTGAGCAACTTGTTGAACAGCAAAAAGCCCTGGTTTTATATAAAGGGCAGCGCATTTTTAAATTATGCCGTATTTCTGAAATGAACAATGGAGGGAGATTAGAATCCGTTAGCGATATTTTGAATCATGGTTATGAAATTAGAACATTTTATGATCAACCCGATAACTGTATTTTCTATGAGTATCAGCACTTGGGATGGTAGTTCTATTCGCACATTTGTAGATTTATTTTATTAAACTCGTTTGAATTATCATGAAAATAGAACACAACATTTGGTATCCAGAATTAATTTCTACATCCGAAAAGGAAGTGAAAATTTGTATAAATGGTTTAGATGATTATTTACCAGGAGATTTTAATATTCTTTTGGCTATGGAAGCCCTTTGTGCAACAAATGTGATCCCTGGAAATGAAATCGAAGCGTAT
>JBIKQS010000250.1:0-4083 GCA_044349575.1 Crocinitomicaceae bacterium | reverse complement strand
CAAAGCAAAGAATTATGAAACAACTTATTTTTATCTGTTTTTGTGTTTTGTCATGTACAACCTATTCACAATCATTTAAGGATGGAACCTATACATTAACTGATGGCGATCATTACACATTGGACATTAATGTCTGTGATAATGGTTTTTATCTATGTAGTTTTATTTTCAAACATGATGAAAATGTAATTACTTATTCTGAAAATGGCGCTTGGGAATTTATAAATTCTGGTACTGAAAATGGCCCGAGTGGACTTTATATGATCGATGAGGGCGATGAATCATACCGTATTACGCATATTTCAGGAGCAAAATACAGAGTCGT
This sequence comes from Crocinitomicaceae bacterium, assembly GCA_044349575.1. Lineage (GTDB taxonomy): Bacteria > Bacteroidota > Bacteroidia > Flavobacteriales_D > Crocinitomicaceae > UBA952. The sequence continues at coordinate 3,758 of JBIKQS010000250.1, read as the reverse complement.
TCGAAATGAAACGGAATATATAATGGAAATTCAAGAATAGGATTAAAGCCTTATTTTAATATAAAAGTACCATTTGAGTGGAAGATAAATCTTACACTGATTATTGTAATTTTGATTTGTCATTTTAAATGCAATGTGTTCGATGAAAATTATATTTCATTTAATTAGTACATTGGATCTCATTCCCATTCTCATCCCAGCATTGTGTTTGGTTATTGTCCCAACTAGTTAGAATTTTTGATTTGATTTCCCGCTTTTAGGTAATTGGATGCTTTTTTCGACAGTTTGAAAATATAGTTGATTAAATTGAAATTTGAACTGTTGTAATATGAAAAAAGAAAGACTCAAATTTAGTGCTGCGTTCAAAGCGAAAGTGTCAATCCAAACCTTCAAGGAAAAAGAGATGCTTAAACAATTGGTATCAAAGTTTGAAGTTCATCCATTTCAGATAACTCCATATGAAATCAGAATACATATAATTTGAAAAAACTACGTAAAGCATAAATTGATTCCACTTGTGAAAGAGAAATAAATCTAATTAGAGTAAAATCAAGAAAATCAATTTGGAAAATCATTTTTTTTTTAATAAATAGTGTTATTTTTTAATTGGCTATACGTATGATAATTCTGAGGTAAACACTCAGGTTTTTTTTATCCAAACCAATTAATTATATTTGATTTAATGATTGCTCAATCTTAAAATTTAAAACAACTTAATTTTTTATTTAGTAAAACTTCAAATTCTTTTAAAAAGGATATGAGTAAAAGTATGCCCATTTCGTTCTGTTTAAAAAATAAATATTGTGAAGTTGTCACAAATTTTTAATTGTTGGATTTATATAATGTAACCCCTTAATTCTATATAAAATGAAAATTAAACCTATCGCTGGATCTCAAAAGTTATTTAAAATTTTAAACAAACGAGTTGAAAAAGGAGTCTCAACCAAAAACAAATCTGGAAAAACCTTTTCTCTAATTGAAGATTTAGAGGCAACAAAAATCATTTATCAAAATGTTTTAGACTCAATTCCATCTCAACCAGGAATTTTAATAATCACTGGTCATCATAAAAATTCTAAAACAACTTTAGAGATTTTAAAGTCAAACGAAAGTATTAGATCAACCTTTTCACGACCACAAAATAACAATCGTTTTCACATCCTTATCAACTACATAAAAGATCAACTATTTGATCATATTGAGATTCAACTTGCTCAAGCAAGTTGAATCTCAAAAAAATGAATTCTTTTTAAAATTAAATTATAAAGCTATGAAAATCAAATTATTAATATTTTATGTTTTGATTTTAATGTCAAATCAAGCACAAATTTCGGAAGAGAAAATTTTAGAACATGGGTCTCATTATATTGCATATATCCCAAGACTATTTTCAAAAGAAGAACTTGCAAATCGGAAGTATCGTAGAATACCTACAACAGCAGATGTTCAAAAATATCCACTTATAACTTTGAGTAATTTATTCAAAATTAATCTTGAATCATCATTAAAATTCAGTGTTACTGAAGATAGTTCTTTGGTTGCCAATAAGTGATAAGAATATCTTAAAACATTTGGGAATAATAGATTCTAAGAATGATTGTAAACCCATCCGATATCATCAGATTTGTGAATTAAAAGAATCCGTTGTGAACTACAATTTTAATGATTTCCCAAAAAGTCTAATCAAGATGATACAAAAAAATGGTTTAGAATCCTATTTGAGTAAAAGAGTATAATTTTATTATAAAGAATATTTCTACAATTACAAGTATAATTTAGTAGTTCTAAATGACTAATATTACTGAAAAAATTTAAATAAGTTTAATCGCCTAAAAAAAATTACACAAATACAAATTAATTGGATGGAATTGAAGCATATATTTATACAACTCAATGAAGAATCAAAGTTTAGTACTGTAAAAATAATTAGGCAATTAAACAAAGAGGAAGATCTAATTGACAGACAACGAAACGGGCTAAATGCTGCAATAAAAATGGAATTCGGTAAAACTTCGCCCGTTTTCTTAAAAGAACTCAATGATTTATTTCAATCAACTGGGATTCCACTATTGAATAATTCAACCATTTTAATAATTCATAATAAATGGAGAATAAATAAATCAATTTTTGAAGTTTTAAGATTTCTTTTCACAGAAATAAATGATAGTGCCTTGCTAGAAAGCAAAGAGTTAATTGGAAAAATTATACATTTTGTAGAATTACAAACGAATAGTAATGTCGAACATGTTAAATATAAAATTTGGCTCACCAGTAAAATTATTTTAAAAGTCTACACAGAGGGCAACTTTGATAAATTGAACAGTTTTATTAATCTAATCTGGAGTAATTATCCCATAATGCCCAAATTGTTTGTTCCCGACTTATTTAGGCCGAAATCAGTTGATGTATACTTTAAACCAATTTGGTTTGCATTTTCTAGATTTAAAATCCAAAAGGCTAAACCAGAAATTTATTTTTTATTTTTTAATGACTTTTTTGTAAAATTGTTAGAGCCAGAAGTTGCTGAAAAAGAATTTTTGAAATTTCTTCAAGTTATATTTCAAAAAAATAAAATTGAAGTGGTTTATAGTTTTTCTTTTAACGACTACATGCGATTGTACGAAATTCAAAAAGTAAATAATCAACTATTTGATCGATTACCTGATTTTTCAAAAACAGAAATTGAGTATAGTTATAAAGATAGGGCCTCTGGGGAAAATCATTGTTTTAAGCTGCTTTATAATTTGTTTACAGATTTTGGTATTTCTTATTTGTTTATTATTCACTTTATGAAAGGGAATTTTACTAAACAGGAGAAAGAATGGTTCTATGATGTTTTGAAGGGAAGAAATTTAGTGTATTCTAAAAATTTACCTTTCACTTTAACTAAAATGTTCGCACATCTTTTTAATACTATTCCAGAGGAATGGAAAAACCTATCAAACGATTTGAAGTTTGAATATCCTAAGAGTCTTTACGGAATTACGTATAATTACAACATGACACAAAGATTGATTTATTGTGCAATTTATTTTAATGTTAGAGATGAAGTTTATACAAAAGAATTCTTACGAAATGTAAGAGGAGCTAATAATCTTGATTTCTGGATCAGTACCTTATGTAAACTTTATGACAAAGGACTTAGAGAAAATAGCTTAAATCAAGTAATAGACTATATTGACGATCAAGTGATTAGAAATGGCAGAAAAATTGATTTTAAAACGAAGAAACTCGAAAATCTTCTACAGGAAGTTGCCAATTGGCATGAAGAATTAGTATTAATTCGCATGGGGAAATATAAAAGAACGCTTAATTTGCCTAAATCTGATATTGATACATTTCACTGTGAATATAAAGACAAAAAATACAAGATTGTTCAATTACTTACAAACAAAGCATTAATTCAAGAAGGGCGTACTTTATCGCATTGCGTTGGAACTTATACAGATAATTGTATTGATAGAGGCTCTTTTATTTTTTCCTTGAGATTAGACCAAGAAGAAGATAGCCAGCCATTAATTACTATTGAACTAAATACAGGAGCGATACGACAAAAAAAAGGTAAAAAGAATCGTTCATGTTCACCTGATGAAGATTATATTATTAGAATTTGGGCAAAGGAAAATAAAATAAAATTTCTATAAATTTTGTCACACAGTTTAAAGTTTTGGATTATTAGAATTGAATAAAGTCTAAAATCTATGAAAAAAACAAATGCTGAAATTTTGAATGTTATTCCTTCTGGAATGGACTTGGAA
>JBIKQS010000216.1:0-4610 GCA_044349575.1 Crocinitomicaceae bacterium | reverse complement strand
TTGGAACTATTGGATACCCGATAACTTTGTAGGGACGTGGAGTATCAGGTTCTTTCACTCGAAGCACAAATATTCCAGCAATTGTAATCACGTAAAAAATAAGTGAAGCAAAGGTACTATAAACAACCAAGTCGCTATATTTTCCGGAAAAACACAGAATGCATGCCCAAAAACACTGAATCCACAAAGCTATTCCAGGTACATTATTTGAATTAAGTTTTGCTGCTTTTTTAAAGAACAATCCATCTTGTGCCATGGCATAAAATAGCCTGGATCCTGATAAGATTAGTCCATTATTGCAACCAAAAGTAGAAATCATTATTAATCCTGCCATCAACCAAACTCCCATTTCTCCAATCATTACTGAGGCGGCACTAGCTCCAATTCTATCATTTTCAGGGAACATTAATCCTTGACCAATAGCAGTTGCTGCCGTTGGTGAACCATCAACGGGTAATAACATGAGATAGGCTATATTGGCTAATAGATAAATACAAGTCACAATAAGCGTTCCTAGAAAAAGGCTACGTGGAATATTCTTCTGTGGATTTTTTATTTCTCCAGCTATGAATGTCACGTTATTCCAAGCATCTGATGAGAACAATGAATTTATGATCGTGGCACCAAGAGCTCCCATTAAAGCAAAACCTGTTAATGTTGTAACTGTGATTGAATTGTCAGTATTAACAACCGTTTTTTTAGCATCCCAAATAGATGTGAAATTCTGAGTCCAAACATCTTTAGTTAAACCGATATATATTCCAAAGAAAATGAGCGCAAATAGCGCTAGAAGTTTAGCAGAGGTAAAAATAATTTGCAACCATTTTCCATTTTGAATACCTCCAGTGTTGAGAAAGGTTAAGAATATTATACTTCCAACAGCTACAAGTTGACCATAGGTAATTGATCCTATAATAATCTCATTAAGAATTGGAAAAAAAACACCACAATATTTAGCAAATGCAACAGCAACAGCGGCTATTACTCCTGTTTGAATAACACTAAACACGGTCCAACCATACAGAAATGAAGGAAGCCTTCCAAAAGCACGTTGAATGTAGACGTATTGTCCACCAGCACTTGGCATCATACCAGCTAATTCTCCGTAGCTCAGAGCTGCAAAAATTGTAATTAATCCGGTTAAAATCCATAAAACCAATAACCAGCCAACTGAACCAATATCTCTCATCATAAAACTGGTTACGATAAAGATTCCGGAACCAATCATAGATCCAGCTACAATGGTTGTTGCATCTAAAAGACCTAAACTTCTTTTGAATTCAGAACTCACTTTTCTTCATCTGAATTATCCAGATCATGCCCGGTTATTGAGGCGTCTAAGTTGTAATGATTTAAGTTACTTTTTCTCCTACTGTATAAAAAGTAAATAACAACACCAATTACCAACCAGCTAATGGAAAGTAATTGAGCATCAAGACTTAGGTTCCACATCAAATAAATATTGATTGAAATTCCTAGTACAGCTATAACAGGAAGTGCAGGAACTTTAAACGTACGTGGAAGATCTGGTTGTTTTACTCTCAATACCCAAACAGCGATGCAAATCATTAAAAAGGCGAATAAAGTACCAAAACTCGTCATATCAGCAAGTTTGTTTATTGGTGTAAAAGCTGCCACAACTGATATTACAGCCCCTAAAATATACAAATTCGTTTTTGGTGTTCCAGAAATTGGGTTAACTTCCGAAAAGACTTTTGGTATTAAACCATCCTTTGACATTCCAAGGAAAATTCGTGATTGTCCCATTATCATAACCATTAGAACGGAAATAAGTCCAACAGTGGCAGCAATTGTAATTAGGTAACTTGCCCATTTTTGTCCGGCAATATCAAATGCATAGGCAACAGGAGCTTTAATAGCGTCTGGATATGCACCTAGAGGATTAAAATCTTGATAATTCATCATTCCAGTCAGAACTAATGAAACAAGGATATACAATACAGTACAAATTAATAAGGATGCTACAATTGCAAAAGGAATGTCTTTTTTTGGATTAATTGCCTCACCAGCTTGTGTTGAAACGGCATCAAAACCTACATAAGCAAAGAAAATGGCAGCCGCTCCGGAAATAATACCTGTAACTCCATATGCTTGATGGGTAACATTTTCATGAACAATTTTCTTTACATCCGGAATAAATGGTGACCAATTCGCCAGGTTTATAAAGAATAAACCTGCTATGATGACAAATAAAACTGCTGCTACTTTTAGAATTACAATAAAATTATTTGCTTTTGCTGCTGATTTAGTTCCTTTTACTAATATTGAAACTACAAATAAAACAATAAGCAGGGCTGGAAGATTCATCGAAAAACCAGAACCTGTGTAACTTGCTGGGTCAGTTGTCAACCAATCTGGAAGTACTATTCCAAACATTTTTAATAGTTTATTGAAATAGCCTGACCATGATACTGCTACTGTCATAGAGCCCATTGCGTATTCCAAAACTAATCCCCACCCGATTATCCAAGCCATTATTTCTCCAATTGTACCGTACGCATATGCATAAGCCGATCCTTCAACTGGTAGTATTGCTGCAAATTCTGAATAGCATAACGCTGCGAATACACATGCAATCCCCGCAATGACAAATGAAAGAGCTAAGGCAGGTCCTGCATGATAGTATGCTCCTGTTCCTGTTAAAACAAAAATTCCGCCACCAATTATTGCCCCAACTCCGATAGCGGTAAGACTCCATTTTCCAAGGACTCTTTTTAACTGACTTTTCTTCATGTCAGCCTCAAAGGCTGCAATTGGTTTTTTTCTCCAAGGACTTTTAGACATTCTAAACGATTTTAAATTAGCTTGGTAAAGATAACAAATCCTATTAATTTGTAACATCTAAAAAAATAAATACAAAAGTGAATGTCGACTTTTTCAGTCAGTTAGTTAGTCAGACCCTTAATTTTTTGAAGAATCTTCTTGTGGAATTTGATTGATGAGGCTTTCAAGTATTCCATCAATTCGTTTTCTTTCCTCCTCCCAAGTTGTCTTGAAGTTGTTTGAATTGATGGAGAATAGGGCGACCCCTGTGTTTAATTCATAAAAGCCAGAAAGAGCAATCGTTCCATTAAGCGTTCCTGTTTTTGCAAATACTTTACCTTGATGATTTAAAAGGCGTTTTTCAAGCGTTCCCGGTTTGCCAGGTTGGGCCATAAGGTTCTTAAAAATATTATAAAATTTATCGCTATATATTTTTTCAAGAAGACCAACCTGCAAATCACACGTTGTTCTATTATTTTTATTTAGACCAGATCCATCGTAAACAATAAAGTTCTTTTCATTAATATTCAAATGGTTGTTAATAAAATAGTTTTTTAATACTGGACCGCCACCTGATAACATAAATAAACTATCCGCTTTATTATTATCACTTTTCATTAAGATTTCTTTTAAATAGTCATGTGTTGCATAACCTTGGTTAAAACTCATCCACGAGGTAAATAATTTGAGCGTAGAGGCAGGTGCTAGTGGTACATCTGAGTATTGTTTCGAGACTACTTGGGAAGGTTTGTTGTAGGGGATGTATTTTAGCAAATATGCAGTGGTTTGTCCGTAACCAATTTGCAGACTAATTACAAGATACAATAACCCCAATAAAACTTGCTTCATACGTATCTTAACTCTGATTTACACAAAAGTAACAAAATGAATAAGTGTTTTGTGCACGAATAAGTTGAGTTTCAAACAATGAATTTTTGAAAAATAGAGAAATTTATTTTTTTCTTAAAAATCGAGGTAGAATCCAAGCACCTATAAATAGATAGGGAAAATAAGAAATTAATCGCCAAATAACTGCCATTCCGGCTAATAAAATTGTTGAACTAGAGAATGATACTAGTAATTCCCCAAAGGCATATTCTGCAACACCACTGGCGCCTGGGGTAGGGCTAACGAGCATAAACAACCATAAAACAAATTGTTTACCCAGAATTAATGTGTGATCATACAAGGTCAAATCTAAAAATGCTTGGAGAATGGCATTTATAACCAAATACCGGGAAATCCAACTTCCGCAGGTTACAAGAAAAACCTTTATCCACGAAAGAAAAGTTTCCTTTTTCATTTCTTTTGAGGTAATTATAATGTCATCTCCGGTTTGAATTGCTTTCAATTTCCAACGTCTGAGAATAGGCAAACTAAAAATCCCACCCAGCAATTTTTTAGAAAATTTTGGCCAAATGAATAAAGCAACAAAAAGTAATATCGCTGCTGCAGCAATTAGTGAATAGCCCGTCCAGAAAACAACTTGAATTGCCTGTGATCCAGAATAGGAATTAGGAAAGAGATCGCTTGATGCAATAAAAAGAAAAGTTAGTGGAATCATCATTACGTAGAAGAGATTATCCATCATGGTTGTTATAAAAACAATTGCAGTTGATCTACCTAAGGTGATTTTTTCACGATTTAAAATGAACATGGCTACGGCAGCACCTCCTACAACGCCAGGCGAAAGAGCTGACGCAAATTCCCACAACATGATAACTGAAAACCCTTTCTTCCAAGAAAGTTGATTATTGGTAAGCATTCGAATTCGCCAGATGTAGAAAAAGTCTCGACCAACCATACAAAGCAAGGCAATGAATATC